>JBATUM010000199.1:0-2519 GCA_049671145.1 Promethearchaeia archaeon | reverse complement strand
CATTTTCAACCATTTCTTCAGGGAGAAAAGGATACACCTTTACTATATTAAAATTATGTTTTTTCAATTCTAAGAAATATTCCTTTTCCATCATATATTCTTTTCTTGCCCATTCTAAGATTTCGCTTCTTGTATAAAATCTCCCTTTTAATAAACGTAATCCTGGACATTTTTTTGAATATCTAACCAGATTCTTTTTGTTTGTCACCATCATTTTCCAAAATGGGAAACATCTGCATTGAAAAGGTCGCGCTTCATGAACAGTACATGTATTATCGTTTAAAAAATGACAATGCTCGTCATCTCCCGTAAATTTAAATCCCACCGTGTCAATTCTATACGTTTTTCCTCTTGTTTCTTCTGGTGCTTTCCAAAAAAAAGTGTCTTTAATAACTTTTAGATACTTTTCTGCGAATACCCTTAACCCATGTTCTCCCTTTAAACGAAGATGCATTGCTAATTTTACTATATCCTCTTTATAAAGATAAACCTCTCCTTCTTTAAACCCCCTACAACAATCTCCGCACATTTGACAAGAGAACTCAATACCGCTTTCCAGAAATTTTGATAATTTTATCTCTCGTGATGTCAAAGCAAACTTATTTCATATAAAAATTAATTCTAATTAATACATAAATATAGGAAAAATAAATTTAAAATTAAATATTAATTCATTGATTATTTACACAATAAGGAGTTAAGTTATTGGTTAAATCACTTGCTTTAAATAAAAAGATTAGACTTATTCTTGAAGAAATAGAAAGTGAGTTAAATCAATTTGAAGAATTACTAGAAAGTAGGAAGATTCAGCAAACCATACAGTATAATAAGTGGTACAAATATTTTATTAAAATTTATGGAAACAAATTTACAAATCTGCGCTTATATATACTATTTGCTTTAATTTATTTCTTAGGATATCTATTTATCTTAAAATTTATCTTAAAATGTACTATTGTCACTTACTTTGAAAGATTTACCATTGAAAAATTTAATAATTTACAAAAAAAGATTAAAAAGGAATATAGCGAGAAGTTATTCTTTTTTGAGGATTATTTTAATCCGTTTTTAGAAATACTTGAAAATATGAATCAAAACTCATATATAAAATTCTTAAATATCATAGACAAAGAGATTTTTGAATTGGCTATACCCAAAGAAAATTTTTTTAATTTTATTATTCAAAACTTTTTCTCGAATCTGATTAGACATAAGTCAGGTGAGTTTTATACCCCAAAATTTCTAGCTAAAAAGATGGTTGAAGAAAGCTATATATTTGGAGAAAAAGTACTGGATCCTAGTTGTGGTTCAGCCATCTTTCTAGTTGAAATTCTTAAAATTATAATTTCCTCCAATAAATCAGAAGAGGAGAAAATTGCTGCGGTAAATAACCTTAATGGTTATGATATCAACCCAGTTTCAATTTTTATAGCTAAGATTAATTTCTTTTTGTTATTAAGGGAAAAAGTTTCAAGGATTAAATTTAATTTGTTTATAAAAGATGCATTATTCCCATCAGAATCTAATTCACAAGAAAGGTTTGATTTAGTAATTGGTAATCCTCCGTGGTATACATTAAGAGATATAGAATCCATTGAATTTCAGGATCAAGTAAAAAAATTAGCAGAAAATTTAAACATCAAGCCACGCCCAAAAAATGTTCTGAATATTGAAATAGCATCACTTTTCTTTTATAAGGCAAAATGCTCGTATATGAAGGAGAATGCTAAGATTTTTTTTGTAATAACCAAAGGAATTATGAACGGGTCTCATGCATCTCGTTTCCGTAGTTTTGAAGGATTTTTTGATATGAAAATTTGGCAATTTAAGCCCAATATAGAAAGAATGTTTAATATAGATTTTGTATGTTTATATGCTAAGAAATCAGAGTCTTATCACTTACATAAAACATTTGAAATTCCAGTATATTATTATAATCTAGCAGAAAATCAAACAAATCCTAATTCTTTTGAAGATTGCGATTTAAATATGGAAAAGAAAGAAATTTTTATTCCATATCACATTGAAAAAAGAAATGATAAAACCTATATTCATAAGCTAGTGTCAAAAGAAGAATATCAAAACCTGTTATTGTTCAAACAAAGTAAATATAAAAACCTATTTCATAAAGGGGCAGATTTAAATCCTAGAAATTTAATCTTTATCAAATACGAACGGTTTAATAACTCTTTAGTTAAAATTAGTCCTGATGAGAGAATCTTTAAAAGAGCAAAAACACCCTGGAATAAAATAGAGTTTAACAATGAAATTATTGAAAAACAATATATTTTTAAAGTTATTAAAAGTACTGAACTTGTTAAATTCTTTGTTTATAATTTTTATGATGTTTTTCTACCACTTTCAAAGGAAGATTTAAGCTTTAATTATTCCAGATTACCAAAACACGCTAAAAATTTTTATGATAAAATTAATCGTATTTACTTAAGACATAAAAAAGAGACTACTAAAAATAAATCATTAATGGATAATTTAAATCGTTGGTCAAAACTCATTAATCC
>JBATUM010000198.1:0-12067 GCA_049671145.1 Promethearchaeia archaeon | reverse complement strand
CTTTTGCGGTTATTACGTGGATGATGACTATATCAATTTATTTGCTATATAAGAGACTGTAATTAACTTTTTGATATAATTATAAATTCATAAAAGATGAAATTCTCATCTTATTTGCTGGAGAAATAATTTTAATTATTTTTTCTATTAATCTTAAATTTGAATTTAAAATTAATTATAAAATAGTTTTAAAACAATATTTAATACATTAATTTAATGGCTGAATTAATAGGGTACTTATTAACCCTAGATGCTCTGTTTACATGGGCAGCAGCTTCCCTTGTTTATAAGTGGGGTCTCGGGAAAACCCAACCAAAAGCCAATTTATTCTTTAGACTTTGTTGTGTTAGTTTTAGTACTTTTTTAATCTCATTAATTTTTGGGAATTATTTATTTCTTTTTGATATGAATAATATAGGCTTATTAGTCTTTCTGATGATATGTCTTATATCGGGTCTAAGTGTTACAATTGGAGATTTATTTTATTATATGTCTTTAAAGAGGATTGATGCTTCTCGCGCTTATCCACTTACTCAATTATCACTGATATTTGTATATCCATTTTCTTTTTTTCTCTTCGGTGCAAAAGTAACACCTTCGATATTAATTGGAGGTCTATTAATTTTATCAAGTGTGTTTATATTAAGCTCGAAAGAAAAATCTGACAAAACCAAATTAAAAAGAAGTTTGAAAGAAAGAATTTCAGAAGATTTAATTCTAGGTGTATTATTAGCTGTAGGTACGGCTTTTTTTTGGGCAATTGCTTATGTTTCATTTTTCTATGTTTCAATTTTAACGGGGGATGTATTTGTATCTAATTTCTTTCGAGTGAGTTTTGGTATGATAGCGATAGCAATATTAGGAGCTTTTCAAAAAGAATATTATAATGGATTTAAAAAGGAAAGTAGAAATAATTTAAAGTACTTTATATTCATTGGGATAGCTGGAATGTTATCTTTAGGCTTAGCAGATGCGATATTTATTTTAGCTGCAGAAATTAATGGATTAATATTAACCTCTACAATTACCGCAAATACACCAATGGTTCAGCAAATATTCTCTATATTACTTTTAAAAGAAAAATTTCGAAAAAGGTTTTTACTTGCAGTTATATTAATAATTGCAGGGAATTATATTATATTATTCCTATAAATTTTTAGATGCTATGATAAAAATAGAAATTATTTTATTAGCAAATAACGTTGTTTTACCTTGGCAAAATCTCCGCAATTCTGAAGGTTTAAATTATATCGAATTAAATAAATTATTCGCAACAAAATCAATAGCAGAGCATGGTTTAGGATTTCTTATTAACATTTGGGAGGTCAAGGGAAAGGAAGATTCTTCTAATAACAAGTTATTAAAGAAAATAATTTTTGATACAGGTAGCACTAGCCTAAGTTTTTTACATAACTTGGATGTAAGAGGCTATCCTCTTTATGATGTTGATACAATAGTTCTATCTCATTGGCATTACGATCACACAGGTGGTTTATATAAGATTTTAGAAAGAATAGAGAATCAAGTTGATATTTTTAGCCATCATTATGCAAATTTTGAAAGAATTTTCAATCGTACAAAAAAAATTCAGAATCAAGATTTAATAGGTAAGACAAGGAAAGATATCATTCCATTATTACAATCATCAAAAATTGCAAATCAAGAACCAATTAATTTAGAAAAAATAGATTATTTAAATGGAAATATAATTTTCTCAAAAAAGCAAATTGTACTTTTTAAAAAGGATGATTTGAAAATTGTAATTAGTGGTGAAATTCCTAGGAAAAACAAGGAAGAAGATTTTAATAATTTTTTATACCTTCACAATGGTTTTATTAGTTTGGATAAAATTTGGGACGATAAATGTATAATTATCGAACATTCGGATAATATTGTAATATTAAATGGATGTTGTCATTCTGGAATACTAAATACACTTAATTATGTAAAAACCTTAACTAATAAACCTATTAGACATATAATCGGAGGTTTTCATATGGTTAGCGCATCAAATGAGAGAATTAAAAGAACGATAGAATATTTTAATGAGCTCCAAATTGAGAAAACAGATCTGTTTCCAATTCATTGCTCTGGTCAAAATTTTATAGATGCTATAGAAAAAGCAAAAATTCCTGGGATTCGAGCCTTTAATATTAGCGTTGGTACAAAACTTAACTTCTTTACTACTATTTAAACACAACAATAGCAGTAATGATTAAAAGTACTTCGATGTTAGATTGTAACTAAAAATTTAATAAGCATTTAATGAAATTATATCTTAATACAAAAAAAAAGTTGATTTTCTTATATGATGGAAATAGAAAATATGCTCGATAGGCAAAAAAGAATAGCAGATGAAATTAATTTAGCAATTATAATTATAGGGGTATTAGTCCTCGGTATGTTTTTAAAATTAACATTTGTAATGTCACTTATGATTTATCCTATGTTTTCTTTGTTAATTTATGGAATTTTAAAAATTCATAAAGGATTCACTAAAAAACTTAATGAGACCTCCCTAAAAATATTAAGTGTATTATTTGGCATTGGGTGTATTTCATTTGGATTGTTTTTAATAATTTTGATATTTTCCTATCCAAATATAGATTTAAATCAAATAATTTACCTTTTAGCTTTTCCAGTATTAATAGTTGGCATAGCAGGGATAGTAAAGGGTATCATCATAAAAGAATATCCATATAAATACCGAGCAATGAATATTTATGTGGGGATAATAACGGTGATAATAACTTTAATTCATTTTATTTTAGCAGAGTATTTTTTTATTTTTCATATCTCTTCTTTAACAATAACCATCCTTATTAATATAATCTCAAGAGCTGCAATGTATTTAAGTCAATACAAATTATCATTAAAATTGACAAATTTGAGATATTTCTTCTATATTATAAATGATTACCCTGAATTTGAAATATTTCGAAGGATAATGTTAAGAAGATTGGCTAACAAAAAATAAATTATCTTTATTTCTAATTCTTTCTATATCTTTATCGAATTTTAAATAGAAATTATTTAAAATTATACCTTAGAAATAATAAACATTATATCAAGAGCCAGCTTTAATTTTAACTATTAAACTAAAAAATTTTAACTATTCCAAAAAATGAGACGATTATGCCCGAAATTCATTTTAATAAGGAAAAAGGTTCAGAGTTGAAATTATTTACTCCAGGTCCAGTTCACGTCCCAGAAAGAGTGTTAAATGAAATCGCAAAACCAAATGACACACATAGATCACAACCTTATTCAGAAATGCATCAAATGGCAACTGAAGGCCTTCAAAAGTTATTATATACTAAAAATGAGTGTTTACTCTTTACTTCAAGTGCTACGGGTATTATGGAAGCATGTGTTAGAAATTTAGTGAAAAGTGATGAAAGGGTAGTATTCTTGTCGATTGGAGCTTTTGGTGATAGATGGTATGATATTGGAGTATCAAATGGTAAAAATGCTGTGAAAGAAGGTGTGGAATGGGGGGGCGCAATTACTCCTGAATTTGCCCAAGAAATTATGGAGAAGGACAAATATTCAGTGGTTTGTATACAATCTAATGAAACATCTACGGGAGTGTACAATCTTATAGATCAAGTAGTTCCTATCCTCAAAGATTATGGTGCACTAGTATGTGTTGATGCCACCTCTTCAATGGCGGGCGTTAAATTGGAAGTCGATAAATTAGGTATTGATGTATGTTTAGCTTCAGTCCAAAAATGTTTTGCATTGCCACCTGGACTTGCTGTTTGTTCAATTTCACAGGATGCAATAGAAAGAACCTCTCAAGTTAAAAATAGAGGTTTTTATTTTGACTTTAATAGTTTATTAAAAAGAAATAAGCTTCATCAAACACCAACAACTCCTCCAATTCCCCAAATTCGAGGGTTAGTAGCTCAATTAGATTATATGCTAAATAATGAAGGTTTAGAAAAACGTTTTGAAAGGCATACACGTTTAGGAAAACGTACAAGAATGTGGGCTCGAGATATGAACTTGGAAATGTTTCCTATTAAAGAACAGTTCTGCTCAAATACGGTATCAACAATGAAAAATTCTTTAAATATAGATTTTGGTAAAATGGTATCAATGTTATTAGAAAAAGGTTATCGAATTGTGAATGGTTATGGTTCATTGAAAGGGAAAACTTTTAGAATTGGACACATGGGTGAAATTACTGTAAAAGAACTTGAAGAAATGCTTAAAATTTTAACTGATATTATTGCTGAATTAAGATTAAATAAATGAAGTTATGATAATGATGAAAGTTTTAATAAGTGATGAATTTCAAGAAGAAGGTGTTGAAATTTTCAAAAAGAATGGATTTGAGGTCTCTAAGCAATTCACAATAACTAAAGAAGATCTAAAGAAAGAAATAAGTAATTACGATGCTATTGTTGTTCGCTCAAGAACAAAACTAACTGCTGATATATTAGAAAATGCAAAAAACTTAAAAGTTATTGGAAGAGCGGGAGTGGGACTAGACAATATTGATTTGAAAAAAGCTGCCGAATTAAATATTAAGGTTTTAAATACTCCTGAAGCACCCTCAGTATCAGTTGCGGAATTATCTCTTGGATTAATGTTAACTTTAGCAAGAAAGATCTCTGATGCTGATCGTACTACTCACCAAGGAAAATGGAATAAAAAACAGTATTTAGGATTTACCTTAAAAGGAAAAAAGCTTGGATTAATAGGATTTGGCAATATTGCTAAAGAATTAGCGAGAGATGCTATAGCTCTGGGAATGAAGGTAGGAGTTTATTCTAGATTTAGTAAAGGGCAAGTAGCTATTGATGAAGCTAAAAGTATTGGGTGTTCAATATATTCTTCAGTTGAAGATTTATTAAAAGAGGTCCAGATAATATCGTTACATCTTCCTAGTACATCCCATACCGAAAATATACTTAATGAAGAAAGAATGAAACTTATGAGAAAGGATGCGATAATCATTAATACTGCTAGAGGTAGTTTAATTGACGAAAAGGCCTTAGTAAAAGTTCTAAAAAACAAGGATATTGCTGGTGCTGCGTTAGATGTTTATCGTGAGGAACCATTAAAGGATTCCGAATTAATTAATTGCGAGGATAATTTGATTCTCACACCTCATATAGCAAGTCAAACCATAGAAAATCAAGTGGATGCAGCAACTATGATTGCTGATAAAATATCAGATTTTCTAAAAAAATATAAATAATTATTTTTTTTTAATATTCTTTTAGCTCGTGCATTATTAATCCCGAGAGAACTTTTGGGTCAAACCAAGTAGATTTTGGGGGCATCACTCCACCCTCATCTGCGATTGACTCCAAATCTCTTATATTTACAGGATATAAGTTTACAAATAAATCATTTCCTCTCTCTGTTATATATTTTTCCATTTCTTCGGGATTTTGTATACCGCCAACGAAGAATATATTTTCATCAGCACGTGGATCAATAATCCCTAAAATTGGTTCCAAAATTTCATCTTGAAGAATAGCTACATCTAAAGAATCTCGCTTAGATTTAAATTTTTTATTCTTGATTGAAAGTTTATACCAATTCCCCTTCAAACATATGGTTATTTCATTTTTCTTTTTTGGATTGAATGCCTCCTCCATTGGAATTATTTTAAATTTTTCTTCTAAATTCTTTAAGAATTCGCTGTCACTTACTGGAAGCTTTTTGATAACACGATTATAAGGCAGTATACGGATTTGATCATCAGACGCAACATAAGATAATAAATATTGCCAAGGAGCATCGATTTCTTTATCTACACTAGACTCTTTCAATTGAATTTTCCGGTATTCCGCAGCACTTGCGGCTCGGTGATGACCATCAGCAATGTATATTTTTTCATTCCTAAATAGATCTTTTAATTGTTTTATTGTATGGGGATCATTTTCTTGCCAGATGATATGCTCATAACCATACTTCTTGAATTTAAATTTAGGTTTTTGTTGCTTTATTTGCTCAGTTAAAGCATTAATCTTTTTATTAGCCCGGAAGACTGTCCAAACTAAACCTGCCGCAACATTTGTGGTTACAATATGATTTGTCCTGTCTTTAAGAGGTTTCTCACGAGTATACTCATGTTTTACAATGTTTCCATCTTCATAATCTTGGAGTGAAACTCCAATTATCAATCCTTGATGACTAAAAAAAACTGATTCTTGACGATAGACAAAAATACTAGGGTTTTTTTTTTGTTCAATGATATTCTTATCTTTAAATACTTTATAAGCCTTAGCAGCGTTTAGATAAATTTCATCACCTTCTCCATCAGGTAAAATAAGATGGATTAATGAAGCGGAATTCCTCTTTAATTCTTGCTCTTCCTCTTTAGTAATTACATCATAAGGATTAGTACAGAATTCTTCTGGATTTTTGGGAATATATGGTTTAAGCGGAGATATATCTACCATAATATTAAATAAAAGATGTGAGTTTATATATTAATTTCGATTATTTGATTGCTTGTTTCTATAATTTATATCCTTCTAGCTTTAATAATTGCGTTTTGAGGTTAGTTTCCCATGTTTTATCTGATTTACCCATGAAACCACCAATTTCTCCGTTTTTTCTTAATACACGATGACAAGGGACTATTAACGGTATTGGATTTGTTTTACAAACATTGCCTATAGCTCGAAATGCTTTAGAATTTATTTTATTCCCGATATCATAATATGTGGTTATTTCACCAGGATTTATCGTTAATAGTGTTTCTATTACCTTTCGAGAAAAGTCCGTTTTAAATTTATTATTTAGATCTAACTCAACGTCAAGTTTTTTAATCTCTTTATATAAATTAAGCTTTTGGCCTTGTAAATAATTTAAAACTACCTTTTCAATTTGAGAAATAAGTGCAGCTTCATTGGTATTATTTTTAGATGTTGAGTTAAGATTATTTAGTTTTAAATAATCTAATACTTCTTTTTCATTCTTGAATATATCTAATTCTTCTAATTTTATCTTTTTCTTATTTTTTAAATATTTATATGAAAGAAGGATAAAAATATTCATTTGATCAGACTTAAAAAAGTATGCGGTAATTTTTTTTTACCTCACGGACGATTTTAATTTATCAATTCGATAAGTATATAAATTAAATCTATTATCTCTCTATTAATATTATTTATCGTTATTAATTAAAAATTATAAAATTTCATATATTATTTCTATACTTTTTAAGAGTTAGTTTACTATGTCAAAAGATTTAAAAAATTTAATAGATGGTATTGAATCAGGTGAAAAACAAGTTGCAGTATTACAATCTAAAATTGATAGATTAAAAGAAATTGTTGAAAAACAAAATAAAATCATCAGAGAGCATGAAGATATCATAGAAGAGCAAAAAACAAAAATTTCTAGGATGTACGATATTCCGGATGATGTATTGGAATTGAAAGAATTAATTGTTACCCAGAGAGCATTGATTAATGAAAAAGAAAGAGAATTAGAAATGTCTAAAGGCAATGTTGTTGAGGCTCAAAGAGAAATGGATTATGCTAAAAAACAAAACATCCCGACTCAAAGAAGATTAGAGGAATCTCTTGAATTAACTGGAAACCTCAAAGCAGAATTAGCAGAAAAAAATTCTGAACTTTTGCTAAAAAATGAAACTCTCAAAAATCTTGAAAGTAGAGTTCAAGAAATTCAAGCGTTTGCGGATAAATTACAAGATGAACAGGTAAAATTATTGTCAGGTATGGATCAAAAGTGGAAAACAGAGATTGAAAACATTAAAAATGAACATTTCGAAGAAAAAAAGGATTTAACTGCTAAAATTGCTGAGTTAGATAAATTTCTCTTAGATTTTAAGTTGGTTTCAACTGAAGCTACTTCTGAAGCAAAAGATGTGAAATCTAGGTTTGAAGAAATTCATCACAAATATGAAGATTTAATTAATAAGGTTGAACAATTAAGGGATGAAAAGAGAGAAGCCGAAAAACAAATGAGGCAATTACGAGAAAAAGCTGAAGAAGTGGAAAAATTTAAAGACAAAAACATAAAGAAAATTATTTATTTTGATAAGCTCACCCCATTAATGGAAAAAGAAGCTCAATTTAAAGCTTTTTTAATAGTTGAAAAAGTTGGATCAATAAGTGTAGACGATCTTAGAAATGCACTTGGTTCTCCTATTGTATTAGTTAAAAAAATCGTACAGAACCTCCAAAATGCTGATCTTTTTGAGATTGGTGATAATGATAAGATTTCTGTAAAAAAAGCTGAAACATCCTAATTTTTTAATTTTCTTTTTAACCAAAATCAATAAAATCTTATAGTATTAAATTTTCGCAAGATCTTTATATAAATCAGGTAATACCTTTTTAAATTTACCATCCTGAATTTTTTCTAAAATTTCAGCCGCAATTGTTTTTAAGATCTCTCTATATTTGTTGGGTTTCTCATCTCGTCTTAGTAAAAGAGCTACAACATAATTTTCAATACTAATATGATCAGATCCAACCCCAGAGAAAAAAGATACGACCTTATTGTTCTTTAAGGAAATCGAGGCAAAGCCTGGACGAAGAGATTGGTAACGATGACTTGAATATACTTGTGTAAGTAAATTATTCGTGATTTTCAGATTTTCTGGATAAAATCCTTCATTAATAGGTCCAATTTCATTATCCCATCGTATAACCAAAATTCCTACGGGCATATAATAACCTCTCCGTTATTCTCATTCAATATTTTATTATCCCATCGAATTACTAGTATCCTAAAAGGTAAAACAAAAACCTCTAGAATAGTTAAAATATGGAATTATTTCTTTTATTATAATTTTAATATCTTGTCATTATTTATTTATTTTTATTTTTATTATATATTTTCTATTAAATAATAATGTCATCTAATGTATCATAAAAAATATTATGTGTTAATTGACAACCTAATAAAAAGTAATAAAAAGAAGCCAGAGTATTCAAAGTAAAACTTTAAATTAGAAATAAAATTTTTTTCAATATTACTGAACTCAACTAAAAGAAAGCATGAGAATCATCTAAAAATAGAGAAGAACAGAATTAAGTTATACGACTAAAGGCGGGGTTACCGAGTCTGGTCAATGGTTGTGTCTTAAAATGGGTCAAGACCGATTATAGGTGCTGGACTTAAGATCCAGTGGCAAAGGCCTTCGGGAGTTCAAATCTCCCCCCCGCCATTCTTTTTAGATTTACTCAAAGAAAACCGGCAGTTTTCTTTTATTGCTTCTATTTATTGCTTTTTAATCTAATTTTTATGTTTGTTGATTAGTAAAATCTTATAAAATAAGTAATTAATATTTTTACATAATAATTTTTTTAAAATTCTTGGTTATAATGATGAAATTGATTGAAATTATAGGATTGGAAGATAAACACGCGAAACTCTTGGAAAAGGCTGGGATTAGGGAAGTTGAAGATTTACTCCCATTAACACCTTATCAGATCAAGCAATTAGCTAGAAGTATTGGAGTTTCAGTTAAAACACTTGATGCCTGGCAAGAGCACGCTGACTTAATGCGGATTGAAGGTGTTGATCCAAAAATTGCACATGCTCTAAATTTAATTGGGATTGATTCGGTAAAAGAATTTGCTTATAGGAATGCTAAAAATACTTTAGAAAAGCTAAAGCAATTAAAGAGCGAAAAACCAAAAGTTTTGACTAAGGTTCCAATACTAAAAGATGTAGAAAACTGGATTAGGAAGGCTAAAGGTCTAGAAGGTGCGCCCAAAAGGCCAAAGCCTAAAAAAGAACCTGAAGAACCTGCCCCAACCCCTATTAAACCCATTGAATATGTACCCATCGAAGAATTTAAAGGTGATTTTGGAGATTATGGTCCAGATTATTGGAATAATAAGTGGGAAACAGCACCAATAATTTACACAGGAAGAGCGTTAAGAGGTGAATCCTATAGAAAACAAATTGATGCGGATGTAAAGACTTTTATCAAAAAGGATGATGCCATCTTATGGCATGTCATTACCCAAATCGGTCTAAGGAGGGATGATCCAAACGAAACTGCCCATGCTATACAAAATTTTGTTTGTAATTTCCTCAAATATAAATACGATGATGAATCGGTTGATTGCCCTGAATTTTGGCAATTTCCTTTTGAATCGATTCAATCTGAGATAGGTGACTGTGAAGATGGTGCTATTCTTATAGCGAGCTTATTGATTAATGCAGGAATCCCCTCATGGCGAGTTAAAGTTTGTGCTGCTCAGGTTGTGGCTGACCCTGTATTCGCCCCCTCTGATTCTGAACTTGGAGGTCATGCCTATTGTATTTATCTGGCTGATAGACCTGATTCTGAGAGAAAATTAGAATGGGTCATTTTGGATTGGTGTTATCTACAAGACCCAGAAGTTCCTATCGAAGAAAAACCACTAGCAGGAGATGGTGGACAGGAAGGAGCATATAAAGATATTTGGTTTACCTTTAATGACGAGTATAGCTGGGCGCAAAGTGCTTTTGAAGTAAAAGAAGGAAGGATAAGTAATAAACGACAATTAAAGAAAGACGAAGTTTTAGCTCCAATGTCAGATATTATGAAACTTTTAGCAAGTGAAGAACTAATTAAGGTATTTAAAAAATATGGAATATTTCCTGAATAAAATAAGAAAATTAAATAATTAAATAAATTTTTTTTACTTTAAATTCGTGATATTACTCGTAAAAATTAAATTATATAGATATTGAAAGCTAATTATAAGAAATTTAAGAAAAAGGGATAATTTATTTATTTATTCTTCATCTTTTTTTATGGAAAATTAACGCAATTACACCAAAAATTAAACCAACACTTGAAAATCCAATAGCACCTATCATTATTCCCATATAGTACCAATCCGCTAGTATGTAATAATTTGCTGGTAAATTGTATTTTACCTGTGTATATTGAAGGGCTAAATCATCTCTAATGTAAATTAACCAATCTAAGATAGTACTCATTTCACTATCGGTTAAGTTAAAATTGGTAATAGATGATTTAAGTTCATTGTAGTGATAAGATGATCCTGATTTGGCTTCGTACCAAATTGATATTCCTTTTCGATTAACAAATGAGAAGTAGTTATCTTCATCCCATAAAAGTCTTGATTGGGCGCAATTCAGATTTAGGGGGATTGGTATTCCAATCTCAAAATTTCTAATCGGAGATTCTAATGATAAGAAAGGCGCAACATCAATTCCTTCAGTAAATATCGATCCATATGCCCATTGGCGGTAAAATTCAATATCTGCAAATTCTTCCATTGTATTCCTATACTCTTTACAATCTGTTATAGGATATCGGTGTACAATATTAGGAAGTATATCATATCTTAAGGTGGAGAATAGCCAATTGTTAGTTATATTTAATTGATCCATGTTTAAATTGAATGTTGAGATTAATTCATTTTGAACTATCACATCTCCTTCTGCGGCTTCAATCCATTTCAAGATTCCAAGCTGGTTTATAAATGCTGAAGTATTTGTTTCATCAAAAAGGGCTTGAGCTGTTTCTAATGAAATATTAGTTTTAAAAGGAATACCTGCTTCGAAGCCTTTATATCCTTGTTCAAGTTCAATTCCACCATCAACAACTGTCCCATTTGCCCACTGTTCATATAACAAAATTTCTGAAAATTCTGTAATATTCATACCATATCCATAAGGTTCAGGGAATTTCATTATGGTTGGAGTAAGCACATTTTTCACCTGATCAAATAACCAAACATTAACTAAATATATTTGAGCATTTGTGATACCAAGAGTCGAATTTAGTACGAGTAATGCAGATGAATTGCCAGTACTCGCTAAACGCCATATCTCGAAACCTGTATCATTAACAAATGAGAACCAGTTTAAATGATCCCACATAAGTCTGGCTGAAAATAATGAAATACCTGTTGGAGTTGGAAAACCCGCTTCTAGTCCAGCTAAAAGTTGATCAATTACTTCACTGAAAGGATCTAAATTTAATCTCGCATTAAAAAAGCTAATGTTAGCCCATTGAGCATGAAATTCATAATCAGCAGGATCAGTAATACCCTTTGAATCATAATAGTTATAAACTAAAGTATTCCACAAATAGGTTTTT
>JBATUM010000197.1:0-45118 GCA_049671145.1 Promethearchaeia archaeon | reverse complement strand
TATAGTTGTAACTTGTTGTATAATATTGTTTTTATTCATAATATTTCTTGCAGCAAGATACAGGAAATTCAAAACGAACCAATTTGTTATTCATTTACGAAATGGTAAAGTTAAGTCGGCCGGATTGGGGGGCAGTCTTTGGCTCTTGCCCTTAATTGATGAATATATAGTGATCCCGACCACTAGCATTCAAACACTATTAGAAGCACACGACCAAGTTGTTTCAAAAGAGTATCAAAATATAGAGATTGAGGGATTATTGTTTTGGAAGGTTGTAGATCCTGAAAAAGCTTTCAGCTCAGTCTCTTGGAATACTAGAGATGATAACTATGTCGAAAAGATATTAAAGGGTGCAGCAGAAGCAATTATGCGTACTACTTGTGCCAATATGCCACTGGAAAAAATCATTAGAGAGAGAAGAGAGATAATTGACCTTGTTGAAAAAGATCTTCATGAGTTAAGTGCTGATTGGGGTATAGTTATTGAATCAATAGAAATACTGGAAGTGATAATTCAAGAAGCGGAGTTAAAGAAAAATATGGAAGCAACAAAAAAGGCAGAAGAATTCAGAAAAGCAAGAATTTCTCAAGCAGAGGCAGAGAGGGAATCAAGATTGCGCGAGCTTGAGGTTGCTAATGACATCGGAACTCAAGAACAAATGGTTGAAAGAGAAATCGAATTAAGAAGAAAGGATAAAGAAATTGCAGTTGCAGAGAGAGAAAGAGAACGAAAGCAAATTGAGGCTGATGGTGAAAGACAAAAGAAGGTAATTGAAGCTGATGCAGAAGCTAAACAAATCAAGAAAAGGCTAATTGCTCAAGCAGAAGGTGAGGCTGAAAATATAAAACAGCAAATGTTAGCTCAAGCTGAAGGTTTTCAAAAACAAGTAGAAGCCATGAGTGCAGCAGATCAAAGATTCCTGGCAGTACAATTGACAAATATTTTACCTGAGATATTCAAGAATCTAAGCCCGGATAAAATGTTCATAATGGGAAATGGGGATGAAGCTTTCAGTAGTCTTTCAAAGGCAATTTTGCCATTCTTACAACTAATACCTGAATATTCTGATAAGATAAAAAATTTCCTTGGCAATGGAAATCTCTCGAACATCAAGGAGTTATTAGTTCAGAAAGAGCATTAAATTATTTTTTTTTTTATTTATATTTCATTTTTACTATAAAAATCAAGCAGAGAATTATATAAAAATTAAATTAAGGTTGAAATAAAAATGATTGATATCAAGGAAATATTATTCGAAGGAAATAATAGATATCAGTGGAAAATTATACAAGGAACAGAAAAATTAAGAACTAATAAAAAACAAAATTACTTTCTATTATTTTTAACCTGCATGGATCCTCGCATTGATGTTCATCGTATATTTCAATTAAATCCTGGAGATGCTTTTATTTTAAGAAACGCTGGGAATATGTATACTGAAGATGTTCTGCGATCTATTTTAATTGCGATTCATGAATATAATATTAAATACATTATCGTTTTAGGGCATTTAGATTGTGGTATGCCTAAAATTCATTTAAGTAGGTTGAGAAACAAATTATCTAAACCAGTCTTAGCAAAAATATGTCGAAATGGGACAAATATAGAATTAAATCTTCAGAGGTTTTTTAAAATATTCATTGATGAACTTAAAAATATAAATAATCAAATCGATTGGCTAAAATCAGTAAAAGAAATTCCTTCATCTGTACAAATTATTGGATTATTATATGATCCTAATTCAGGATGGGTCTTTCATTCACAAGAATTTGGACAATATCAATTTATTCAAGATTTCATGGATGATTATAAAAAAATCATTGAAAAGAAAAGAATCGACTTGATTGATTATTTTGAATCTATAGAAGAAGAAATAATTGGAGAAGTAATTGAGGAATCCATAGAAGAACCATCTAAATTTAAAGGGGATCTTTCTCTTAGCCATACTGAATTAGCAGATAAGGAGCAGATTGTGGAAAATGTTAAAAAAAAAGAGCAGATGGATTCACTTGAACTTGAGAAAGAAAAAGCAGAAGCGTATCAAACTATTCCATTATCTATTCCAAAAATAAAAATTCCTAAAATCTATATTCCAATTATAAAGGTTAAAATTCCAAAAATTTACAGGATTGGGATAAAGAATAAAAAGATGGCAGGTTTAGAGAAATATTAAAAATTTTGTTTTTTTTTTTCTTTATTTTATCACATTATGATGTAGATAAAAATAGATTAAATTTTTCAACAAATTGTTTGCTTAATTTTAAAGATTAAAAAAATTTTTAATTTAATAATTATTAGTAAGTTTACTAGATAATTTATTACACGCCTCGGTGGCTTAGCTGGTAGATAAAATAGTATTTAGCAACTTTAGCTAAGAGCATTGCCTTGGTAAGGCAAAGGTCGCGGGTTCAAATCCCGCCCGAGGCTTTGTTACGATGCCGGTGTGGCTTAGCTGGTTATAGCGCCCGCCGGGGAAGTATCTAAAACTAAAAAGAATCTTTCCTTTTATATTTACTTTTTAAAGCTTGGTCGATAGAACTTCCTAATGAATTTAAAGTTTTTTCTATTCCTTCTCTTTTGAATTCCCATTTTTTTGGTTTAATTAATTCAAGAAATTTTTTTACATGATTTTTTGCTCTAATCAATACTTGATAAGCAATATATATTTTATTCGATGATATAGAAATGTAAGGAGATTTAGTTATTTTTCCCGTCCTAATTTTAAGAGATTTACACATCTCTTTAAAATCTTGAACAAGAAAAAGTGAAGCATTTTTAAAACCAATTCCAATTATTTTATTGAAATGATCTACATATATAGAACCATCTGTGTCTACTAATCCCCTTAAACATCCGAGGACTAATGAACGGTATTTCATCTCCCAAATATTCTGATTTTTTATAATCCATAATTCATCTTTTTTTATCCAATCAGGAACTGAAATTTGATTCTTAACTTTATCCCCTGTTAGAAGTCCTTTAAAAATCATAAAATCGATAATTCCATTGTTATATATTTTCAAATCAATAGATTTACTATCAATTCGAGTATGCAATTTTGGCTTTTCATTAAATAGACTAATTATGAGTTGTCTAACGTATTTAACATATTCTGGTTCATCTATTCTATTGAGAGAAATACTCAAAACACTTCCGAGATAGGATTTTTCGCCTTTTTTGTGAAGATGGCCATCTCCAAGTAAAATTCCAATTAATTCTGCTAATGTTTCATTTTCTTCTAAAAAAAATTCATTCGGATTATCTATAAGCATTCAAATCAATAATTTTTTGAATAAAATTAATATAAAAGCAGAGTATTGATTTATTGATTAAATATGAAATAAAAACCAAAAAAAATAATAATAATTTTAAATTTAAAAAATTACAAATCTTAATATACATTAAATGCCGGTGTGGCTTAGCTGGTTATAAAGCATTTGAAATAATCGTATGCTTAATAGGCGCCAGACTCATAATCCTTCTGAAGAATTGGGTCAGACAGATGATCTCTGGAGGTCGTGGGCTCAAATCCCACCACCGGCACTTTTTTCTTTTTTAATAGTTTTATTCTAATTTTCAATATTTTTTAGGAAAGAAATTATTTTTTTCTTCTTTTTTTGGTGCTTTCTTGAAATTCGAGATATACACCCAAAAGATCTAAAGTGTCAAAGTACAATACATTAACGATTCCAGTTGTTCCTTCATTCACGATTTCAAATCCCTTATCTAAAAACAGTTTTTTAATTGGCGCTAATTCCGTTACAAATATACCATAATGATGGAGCCCCTCTTTTCCTGCATTGATAAATTCACTGAAAATACAATCTCCTTCAATTAACTGAACCAATTCAATTTGAAGGCCTATACCTTTACTAATAGCAATAAGACTCCAGAATTTTGTATCTTTACCTCGATATTTATATGTACCTTTAAATTTATTTTCATAATAGGCAAACTTAGGAACACCTAGTCGAGATTCTAAAAGATTGGCTTGCTTTTTAATATCTTTATAGATATATCCTAGTTGAGTAATTTTATACTCTCCTATATTAATATTTAACATTTTCAATCGATTTTTTTTATTCTAGTTAACATAATATTAAATGGGCAAATTTTTTACTCGCTTATAATTTTTCGATTTTTTCTTTTTTACCCGTCTTTGAAGACTTGTATAAAGCCATTATTAACCTTAAAACCTTAGTACTTTCTTCTGTGGTATTAAGAAAAGGTTTATCTTCTAATATCCATTCACTATAAGTATTGATTGATGTTATAAATGGAGGAGTATCATTCAATTTAGTAATAGTTTTTAAATTAAATTCTCCAAACCATTCTAATGAAGAAGGCCATGGACCAAGATAAGTTACACGCCCTTTTTGACCAAATATTAATAATTCACATGTATCATCTGCGGCTCTAATTCGAGGTTCAACAATCATTGAATTATTGATTTGTCCAAGGATTCCATTTTCAAATTCTACAATTCCAAAACCTATATCTTCAGTCTCTATATTTTTAAACTTTAGATTACTAATTTTTCCAATAACTGATTTAGGTTCTCCTAGAGCCCATATCATAATATCAATGATATGTGACCCTTGACTCAATAATGTACCACCGCCAGCCGTTGCTATTTTAGTCCGCCATTCACCTTTGTTAAAATAATTCAAATCCCTACTGAAAAAAACATTACAGTTCGAATAATAGATGTCTCCTAATTGATTTTTTCTAATACCTTGAATTAAATTAGCACAATTTGGATCATATCGGTATTGATAATTAAATCCAAGTTTGAGATTTTTGTATTTTTTATCAAGTTTTAAAATTTCTCGTGCATCATCTAAAGAAATAGTAACCGGTTTTTCACATAAAATATGTTTTCCTTCTAGAAATGCGTGGTTAATAAATTTTTTATGAAGATAATGAGGTGTAGCTATGTAAACTGCATCAAGATCTTCATTCCTAAACATTTTTTCTACATTTGTATAAGCATGTTCCTTTCTAGCAACTTTTATAGCCTTTGTAAGTACAACATCTGTTGCTGCTTGAATTTTAACATTTTTAAGTAATTTTGAAAAGAATCTTAGCTCAGAAGTGATTAAGCCACATCCAATAATGCCCATTTTAATATTCTTAACACTAGACAAATTTTTCACTTGAGTTTAACTTTTTATTACCCATTTAACAGCTCTTTGAATTATTTTTTGAAAAATTGGAGATTTTAATGAATTAGTTCTATGACCTAAAGAGCAATAGAATACTCTTCCATCTCCATATGATTTAGTCCACATAATTGGCTCTAAATTTGGATTATCAACATCTTGATAATCTGCTTTTGCCAATATACGTATATCTTTACTCATAGAATACTCATGACGATAAGGTTCGTCCTTAACTGTAAAATCTTCTAATCCACTAGTTATTGGATGTTCCTTATCAATATAAATGACTTTAAATGATTTAAACCGTTTATGACCAATAAAACGACCACCTAGCATTTCAAAGTATTTAGAATGAGATTTAAAAGACGCAGACGCTCCATGAAGTCCAATAAATCCCCTTCCTGCATTTATGAATTTTAAAATATTCATTTCCTGCTGATTTGTTAATTCCCCTTCTTGGCTATAAAATATAGCAGCGATGTATCCAAAAAATTCAGCGCTATTGAATATTTGAACATCTTCAAATGTATCGATATTATAATCTGTCAGTATACTTTTGAAATGCTTAAAAGAAACATCTTTAGAGGAGTACCTACCTCCTTGATAAAGTAAAATCTTTTTTCTACTCATTAATAAAGAAAATGAAAAATTCTTTTTTTAATTTGATTTTCAAAAGGAAGTAATAATCCTTTTTTATTTCAATAACTTAATTTAATTGTTATGGAGGGATATAATTCTGAAAGGATTACTTCTGAAGAGATGACAATATTAGATAATAATTCTGAATGGCTAGGTATAGACAAGGTTCAATTAATGGAATGCGCTGGTTACTCATTCGCAAGTGAAATTTTCACTAAATATAATCTGGACTCTTATTCTAAAGTTCTAATTTTTTGTGGCACAGGTAATAATGGAGGAGATGGTTTTGTTGTTGCTCGTCATTTAAATTCGTTGGGAATAAAAACGATGGTCATTTTAGTAGGTGATCCTGAGAAAATTAGGACAAAAGAAGCAAGGTCAAATTGGCAGATTATAAGAAACAATTTAAATCATTTAATAAAAGTTGAGATTTTAAAAGATTCAACTGATATTGGAAAAATTGGAGTATTACTAGACGAAGATAAAAATTTTAAATTAATAGTTGATGGATTATTAGGTACGGGGATTAAAGGGAAAATTAGAGAACCGATTGCTACGGTTATAGATTTTATAAATGAATTTAACATCGAATTTAAAATTCCAGTTGTTTCCATTGATGTACCATCCGGTTTAGATCCAAATACAGGTGAGGTTTTAGATAAATCGATTAAGGCAGATTTAGTTATTACGTTTCATAGAATAAAGGAAGGTTTACATCCTAAAACTGAATATATAAATGAATTATTAATTAAGTCGATTGGAATTCCACATGAAGCTAGCTTACTTATTGGAAGAGGTGATCTTTTACCTACCTTAAAAATAAGAAAGAAAGACGCCCATAAGGGACAATTTGGAAGAGTATTAGTAATTGGAGGTTCAAAAAATTATTCTGGAGCTCCTGCGTATTCATCGCTTACATGTATTAATTTTGGCTGTGATTTAGTCATAACTTATGTTCCTGAAGTTGTTGGAGAAGTTATTAGGAGTTATTCTCCAAATTTAATTGTAAGAACAAATCCGGGGGATTGGTTAACAAATAGCTCGCTTGAAGAGTTAAAATCTTTAATAGATTGGTCAAATACATTAATAATAGGTCCAGGTTTAGGTTTAGAAGAAGAAACTGAAAAATTATTGGTACAAGTTCTTGAATATCTAAAAATTAATAAAAAAAGGTATGTGCTGGATGCAGATGCGTTAAAATTGGTTAAGAAACACCTTAATTTGATTAAAAACGAAGATGTTATCTTAACTCCTCACGAGGGAGAATTAAAAATCTTAACCAACATTGATTTACCCCCTTATGATGATATTGAAGAAAGAGGGCGAAAAATTTTCAAGTTAGCAAAAAAGTTAAAAGTAACTCTGTTAGTTAAAGGTCCTTATGATTATGTTAGTGATGGTGTTAAATTAAAGATTAATAGAACTGGTTGTCCAGAGATGTCAATTGGAGGAACAGGAGATGTTTTAGCAGGATTTTGTGGTTCCTTTTTAGCCACAAATAATGATATTTTTCAAGCTGCTTGCTCTGCAGCATTTTTAAATGGTTATATGGGTGAATATTGCAAAAAAACCATAGGACCACGATTTACAGCAATGAATATGATTGAAAATATAAATAATGCAATTTTAACACTAAAGAAATTTTAACTCTTTTTAGGTTAATAAAAGGATAAAATTATACCTTATTTGTAATATTAATTTACACAAAATAATATCTGAAGATAAAAATTTATTAATTCAATACCTATTATTCTAGTAAAAACTTATCTTTGTTTTTATATTGATAATGATACTCGGTTGAGGAATAGTAAAATGACACAAGTTTTCAAAATTAATATGGACGGGACAACAAGCGAATTAAAAACTGAGGGGTCCATTAAAGATATCTTAAAAACCGAAGAATGCTATGTTTTAGTGTCAGATGAAGTTCGGAAAGTGTATCTATGGAAAGGCGTAGAAAGTAATGTGAGATCGAAATTTATCGGGGCAAAAAGGAGCCAAGAAATACGTGGACAAGTTGGTATGCATTATGCTGTCGTACCTCAAGATGAGGGCGAGGAAGAAGCAGAGTTTTTAAAGTTAATTGGTGGAAAAACAGAAGGTGGAATCGCAAAAGAAATAAGAGTTGACGAAAAACCAGCAACGAAAGCGGCTCCTGCCGTACATCCCTTTAGGGAAAAAGATCCTTTTGGCGCTCCAAGACCTGCTGAGGGAATGAATATAGCAGGAAGTAGAGATCGTGCTTCTCAAAATACTGGTCCACTTTATACTGGTAAAGAATCCTTAGCATCCCTTATGCGAGATGAAACACATGTAAACTTTGAACAAATTATGCAAAAGTTAGAAGAAATTAAGATACCTGATGGTTTTGAAAGAGAATTGATTATTATTGGTAATCACGCTTATTCAGTCGTTGAAAAGGTTCAAACATTTCTAGGCAAGAAAGAAGTTTCAAAAGAGATTTCTAAAGTTGGAACAGTACCTGAAGGAGTCTTTTTTGCCGAAGATTATTCACCACGTATATTATCTGAAAATGGTAAAATTCTTGCAATTGAATTTTTAAAACGAGCTGGAGGACCTGAAGGTGTATCTATTGAATATAAATCTAAAAAAGAAATATTAAAAGATCAAATTAAAACGCAATTAGAAAGCAAAAAATAAATTCTTTTTTTAATCTCATCCCTTTTAATTTCACAACTTATCTTGAAGTTAGGATTAGAAATATAAATTTTTAAGTCTGAAGTTTTTATTAATTATTAATTAATTAAAAAAATCTAATTCAAAAAAATAACCAGAGATATCTATATGAGTGATTTAAGCCCAGAGGAAGCTCATAGCTTATCTAAATTTCTTGGAAGTATAACCGAATACACAGAATTAGAAGCCCTCGCGTTAGTTACTCGTGATGGTCTGAGACTCGCATTTTCTTGCATTCCAGATTATGAAGTAGACCCAGACTTATTTTCTAGCTTAAGTGCTGTGGTAATGCAGAGTGGTCAAGATGCAATTGACTCACTTGGATATACAGATCTACTCGAGGTTGTATTAAGAGGAGAAAATGCATTTATAATACTAAGTGCAGCAGGTAAATTTTTCCTTATGGGAGCGAGTCGTAAAGTTGAAGATTTAGGAAAAATTGTTTCCGTGTTTCGGTATTATTCAGCTGAAATTTCGAAAAGATACCCTCTCATATAATTGTTGGTTATTTTAAAATGAGATTACGTTTATTGATATATCTTTAAGAAGGGAAATAAATACACATATTTTTATACCAGAATATAATAAATTATTGATGGACAATGTCTGAATTAAAAATTTTTGTTGATGTTAATGAAAACACCACTGGAAAAGTGGTTATATGTCAAGAAAATGCGAATAAATTGGGAGTATCTAATGGAGCATCAGTTGAAATAGAAAATCCAGATAACAACACGAAAACTACTGGCACTGTAGAAATTTCAAACATGGTTTTAGATTTTGCGGCTCAGATCTCTAAAAATATTATAGATCAGCTTCAATTTAGTGGAGTAGAATTAATAATAAGACCTATGAGTAGTACTGGTTTAGTAGCTCCTAAACTACAGATACCAAAGGTACCAACTCCCCAACCAACTCCCCAACCCAAATCTCAACCAGGACTTACACCTCTTCCAACACCTCCTCCTAAACCTATCCCGCAACCAACTCAAGCTCCAGCACCTCAGCCAACTTATACTCCGCCCCCACAACCCACTCCAACACCTCAGCCAACTTATACTCCACCCCCACGACCTACACACGCACCAACGCCACCACCATCATCTATCCCCCCTCAATCAATACCCCAACCAACGCAACCATCAATTACAGGACCAGATTATGGTGCTCAAGCGCCTCCAGCAGAACCATACCCAAATAGAATTGATGTACATATGCTTCAAAGTCAAAAGGGAGGTATTATCCTTACACCTGTTGTTGACAATAGTATTGAAGGAGGAAGAGTACAACTTAGTGGTACTGTTATTCATCAATTGGGACTTGGTTCTGGATTATTAGTAGCATGGGAAGACCCACTAACTAGATCAATGGGTTCTGCTAGAATTGATGAAGCTATGATAAGTCCTACTGAAATACGAATGGGTAGAAATACTAAAGAAGATACTAATATTCATGCTCAACAAGTAGTGGTATATTCTACTGAACCCCCCATCCAAAAAGCATCTGAAATTATGCTGGAAGTCCATTCTCAGCCTAATCTATTAGGATATTGTCTAGTAAGTCCTAGAACTCAACATGTATTATCATTAAGACCAGATGATATTTTAGCTTTTGAAGATGAGCTTACTGGAGCAATAGGAGCAGCAAAAATCGAAATCTCCGAAGCTACTCCAGATAATGCGATTACTATTGATAGTGAAATATTAGAGGCTTCTGGAATTGGCAGTTTTGAGGTGAAAGTATATAAAAATCTCCGTCCAGTTATTCCCCTACAAAATGTAGCCCTTGGTATCTCTCCTATTAGTGGGGAAAATATGTGGGAAATTATTAGTACGGCACGTCAAAATGTAGCTTCTTTAAAAGGTTGGTTAGCCAATTATATCATTTTCAAGGGTATTAAATTGAGATGGAACGCAGTTAATATTGCATGCTCTTTATTAAGTACCGTTCCAGATTTAACCGGTGATATTTTTGCTCAAATTACTGGAAATACAGCGATTAATTTAACTCCTACTGGTCTAATACCATTTAATGCTATACTAATAATTGATATAAGCCGTTCGATGATGGCGAGGGATGTATTTGTTACTAATATCGCACCTGCTATCGAAGGAATTAAAGCAGCAATGGAATCACGTGAAATTCAGGAATTCCTTGTTCATTTCAAACCTGGAGTTAACATCCCTAGACGCATCGCTGCTGCATTTGCGGCAGTTTTATTTCTCAGCGAAAAAGTAGGTAGAGGATTTGGAGAAAAAGTCTCAGTGATACGATTCGCAGACGAGTCTCAAATATTACCATTTACGGACACTTTTTATATGGATTCTGCTAGCGGAAAAAAAGGTGTGCTTGAAGATGCAGCGCGTATGATTGTAGACCGTATTGGCAATGCTTATGGCCAGGCGACTAACATGGGATCAGCAATGGCAAAAGCCCACCAAGTTCTTACAGAATTTGATAAAATAAACCCCGATCAGCCTACTATGGTTGTTCTCCTCACAGATGGAGTTCCCACCGATGGTGATGACTTCTTTAAATCAGTTAAACTCTTTGCAGAAAATCCAAACGTGGTTATTTATATTGTAGGACTTGGAAATCCTGATCGTGAACTGATGATCCGTGCTGCTTCACTATGCGGCGGAGAATATTTCGAACCAGAAGATGCAGGAGAATTACTAATATGGTATTCAAAGAGAGCCCGTGATTTAACGGTTAAATTGAAAGCACATAAACATGAAATGTAATCAAATGCATTATTTTTTCAAACACCCTTTTTGTAATTTATTTTTCGATGTGTAATTTTATTGTTTTTTTTAAACTTCTTTCATTAGGTTTGTATAAAATTTTTATATTTGAAACTTAATAATAATTATAACTAAAATTACAATAAGTTGATTCTATGAAAGAAGTTAGAGTGATCACCATTGACAATAGAGGTCGAATTGTAATTCCTCAGTTAATTCGAAAGAGCTTGGGTCTCACTACAAACTCGCAGTTAATGCTCGTAGCAGATTCGGAGAGTAAAGAGATTAAAATTACGCCCATAGGCTTAGCTGATGAGAAAAATCCAGTTAAACTTCGGATCACAATGAGAGATATTCCCGGGGCACTTGCTAAACTTGCAAATACATATGGAGAACAAGGTCTAAGTATGATGTATAGTGAAGCAGTGATTATAGAAAAAGATAAAACTGCTGAGTGGACTGTTATTTCAGAGAGCCCAGATAATCTCGAAAACCTTAAAAGAATTCTGAAAGAAAAAGGCGATGCCCTAAAGGTAGAGGTTCTTCCATTAGATTAGGTTAAAAAAAATTCGTTGATTAATTCAAATGGCTAAAAAAAAGAAGAAAGATAAAAAGAGAGAAAAAGAGGAGGTGTCTAGTTATACTCTAGATACCGCATTAAAAAGTTCTAAAAAGACTGAATCTGCTTTACAGGGATTACTTAAAGCATTTTCAGAAGATACCGGATATGTAGCACCTAATAAAGAAGAGAAAAAAATTGAGCCTCAACTTTCATATGAAACTAAAAAAAAGATTGCTGAAGATTATATGATGGAAGAAATTCCATTATCAGAACGAGGTCAGGCGAAAGAAAGAACCATACTAACACCAATGGTAGAAGAAAAAGCAAAAGTAATTCCAAAAGAACAAAAGAAAGAAGAAACACCAAAAACAGTAACAAAACCTTCACTTTCTAAAAAGGATAATATTTATTTTAATTTAGCTCAGTTCTTTGAAAAAATATTTCAAGGTTATGGTGATCGTTATGGAATGTGGGAAAATTCAGTTTCATCAATTCTAACAATTTTAAGAAAGATGAGAAAAATAACAAAAAAAAATACAGAGGATTTAGTTAACTCAATTAATACATTACATGAAAAAATTCAGTTTAATTTAGGACAGTTTAAAATTAAGCGAGATGAAGTTGAAAAATTAACGGATGTTGATATTGAATCTATGTCAAGTGAGTTTAAAAAAGTATTGGGCTTATTGGAATTACAAATTAAAGAATATCAACTTAAGAGACTCGCGGATGATTATGTTCATCAACAAAGACCCATCTAAAGATATATTATTAAATGATACTCTTAACTAAAAAATTGAAGATTTTTTATGTCCTCGAAACCAAAAGACCAAACACGCCCTTTAATTCTTGATTTCGGTTCGGCTGTTTCAAGGATAGGATGGGCAGGTGGAGATTTTCCAGACATAATTGCTCCGAGTGTATATGTAGATATTTCTGACTATATATTTACTTCTGATATTATTGAAGGATTAGAAGAATTATTTCTCAAAGAAAGTTCGATTACACATCTAGTTGGTCATCAAGCGTTAAAATATCAAAATATCTTACGAATTCATGAGTTTAAAAAGGAAAATAATTTTAATATACTGCTTAAATTTTTTTTGCATTATTATCAAGAACTGAAAATTGATGAAGAATATCAATTTCGACAACCGTTAATTATCCTAACGCCATTTTTCATGTCTGAGTTAGAGAAATCAAAATTACAAGAATTATTTCTTAATTCATTAAATTTTCCTTCCCTTCTTTTCTTACATGAAAGTCAGGCGATTCTTTCTACCTTACAAAAATCTAGTGGCGTTGTTGTGAATATGGGTGAATCTAGTACTTATATTTCAACAATTTTTCATGGATTTACTAATATAATGGCCCGAGATGTTTTTCCTATTTCAGGAAAAGAAATAACAGATTACTTCCTAAATCTAATTTTAACTCGAATAGGGACAAAAAAAAGCATTTATATTGATAATTCAATTGCAAAAGAAATTAAAGAAAAATTATCCCTATGTGTATTAGATCCTAAAGAAGAACAAAAAAGAGTAAAAGAAGGATTGACTAAATATGATAGAATTATTGATCTTCCAGATGGATCTAATTTAAAGATTAATTTAGAACGCTTTTTATTAACAGAACCCTTATTTAATCCAAGATTAGCTCATGTTGATTATATTGGGTTAGCAGAAGCCATTTCAAAAGCAATAAAAACGTGGGAGAGAGAGAATTGGGAGGAATTAATCCCTACTATTATTTTATCAGGAGGTGGAAGTCTAATCCCAGGATTAGATAAAAGATTAGAAGTTGAATTACAAGCTTTTTTCTCAGAAAAATTAAAAAACAAAATTAAAGTTATTGCTGCCTCTGGAAGAAATAATATGGGCTGGATAGGGGCTTCAATTCTATACTCCAAAGAAAAATTAAACAAGGGTTGGGTAGAAAATCCAAATTTATAATATCAATATAAGAAAAATAAAATTTCATAAACCATGACTGTTAATTTATCTTCAAAAAGTACTTTTTTAGAGGATTTCCAACAGAAAATTATACAAGGTAGGCGTTTATTGCAATATGGTAATCATAGATGGGCAGATAGACTATTAACCGATTTATATTTCGAGATTGAAAAAAATGAGTGGCTAGATATCCAAAAGAAGCACCAATTAATAATGATAATTTCAAATTCTTGGTGGATGTATATTAATTCATTGATTCATAGAACTGAAGGAAAAGTGGATATCGATATGATTAAATATATTGATGCTTATAAGAGATTCTTTTCATTTCTATCAAAATTGGATGATTTTTATATTTTTAATAATTTTGTAACCAATCTTCTAAAGTCATTCATAAACATGAAAGATCTTTCTCAACCCGGTATTACTAAATTTATAAATTCTTATTGCGTAAAAGTTAGTGAAAGAAAAGAATATCAAAGATTAATTGAATTACAAATATTATTAATGTATTTAAGGAAATCTGTTTTTCCTCAAGAATTTTTTCATTTTAGTATGGAAATTCTGGGTAGAACTTTATTTAACCTGGAACCTAATAAAAGAGCATTATTTTTATATATTTTTTTGGAAAACATTAATTTCAACTACCAATTATTAGAAAATTCTCCTGAATTTGTTCAAAATATAAATAAAATTCTAATCAATCGCCTCCCAGGATATCTAAAAAATGAATTTAGTAACTTAAGTCGAGTCTTGATAAATGAAAGAAATTTCGAAGGAGTTTTAGTAGATCTTGAAGATTTAATACTTTATTTAAATAACATAGGAGAATTTTCATGGATTATAGTAATTATAAAGAATCTATTTGCAAAAATCAGAAAGTTTCAATCATTTGGCGATGCTGTGACTTATATTAGAAAATTTATTGACTTTGCGATAACTCGGAACAGGTTTGAAATAGCATTTGATATTTATGACTTTCTTGAAGATTTATTTATGTCTCAAACAGATTTGGGATATGATAATATCTTAATTGAATTGTGGGTTGAAGCATGTAAAAGATTTGTAGATATGAAGGAAAAGAAATATCTTTTACAATCTCTTGAGAAATTAAATACTCATTTAAAGATACCTCAAACCAATACTCAATTGTTTCATTACTTTTATACGTGCAATTATCTCTGGCAGTTTAAATCTATGTTTTTTTCTTTAGAACCTCGAGATTTTTGGCGTATGATGTTTTATCGTGCCTTATTTGAAGAAAAAAATTATAATCTCGCGCGTAAAATTATTCCATATCTAGAAAAACATCTTAAGTCAATAATATTAGATCCCTCAATATTGTATCATGAAACAGAAGCATTACACAATAGTATATATTCATTTAAATCAGAGGAATTCCAATTTGAGTTAGAAAAGTTCATAATAAAACAAATGATTTTTAGAATAGATGGGCAGGGTTTAATTTCTTATAGGATAATGTCTCAAGATGGTGATATAGTTGATGGTAAAATTTTAAATGAGTTTTGGAATGATGCTCAAATTATAGAACTCTATAATGAAATCTTCTCTGAAAGTGAAGAGAAAAGATACGATTTTAATCTTATGGAATTTGGAAAATTATTATATATATTTCTTCCACAAATTATTCGAAAATTTTTAAAACAGTTTGAAATTAAGGCTTTAACTTTCATACCTGAAATATATTTCATATTAGAACACATGACTATCCCTTTTGAATTGATTTACGATAATAATTTCTTTTTATTGAAATATTCAATAGGATATATTATTGGTGAACCACCTTTAGGGGGAGTTGCGTTTGAATTGAAAGAGGAACAAGAAAAAGCTAGTGAATTAAAACAATATAATGTCTTATTAATAGATTCAATTAATGCTTTGGGACCCTTCAAATGGAATGAATCAATCAAAAATAAAGAATTAATTTTTCCTTTTTCTGCTGGAGCGAATGAATTAGACTTTATTACAAAATTTTTTAATGAAAGGGAAGAAGTTAAAAACATAACAGTACTCTCCAGTAATAATTCAACAAGGGAAGCCATTTTATCTAATATTTCAAAGGGTTCTAATCATATCATACATTTTGTGGGCAATATTTTTTATTCAAAGTGGAATCCTACTGATAGTTTCTTTATTACCAATGATAATCAAATAGTTACGATTAGAGAGATTTATCATTCATTAACAAAAAACACAAACTATGAACAACCCTTTTTATTTTTTAATACGCAAATTTATGATATAGACGGAAAAAAATTAGGAAATGTTCTAAAAACATTTGGTGAAATCACAGAACAATTTGATTATGATAAGGTGTTAGGAATTATTTCTAGAAATTATCCTATATTTGATGATGAAACAAAAGAAATTATCGCAAATTTCTATATTAATTTATTTAATAGTAATAGTCAAGGGATTTCGCTTTTAAAGGCAAAACAAGTATGTATGGCAAATAAAATGACTAAACTTGTAGAAGAAAAATTTAAGGATCTAAGTGATAAGGAAGGAAGTGTGACTATAGATTTACAAAGTTCTTTAGCAATTTCAAGTTATATGCTATTCGGGAAACCTTGGAAAAAACTTAATTAAAATCAAATTTCCTTTAGCAAATATTTTTAAAAATTTAGTATATTAACTAATATATAAAAATTAAATTTTTAACTGATTTATTTTGTCAGACAGATTAATTGAGCTTCGGTTTGAGAATCAAAATCTCAAAAAACAAGTACAAGATTTAGAAAGTAAGGTATTATCACTAGTGGGTATGGTTGATTTAGAAACATCAGGAGGTCCGGATAAAAAGAATCTATTAAATGATCTATTGATTGAGTTAATTAACTCAACAACTACTCAACTAAATATAGTTTCTCCAAAAGTAGACAAATTCTATGCGACTGAATTAAAGAAGTTAACAAACCAAGGAATCCCTGTTTTAATAATTACTAATGATAGGGGAGGGCTTCCAAAAGCTTATCAGGAGATTTACGATGACTTAAAACAAACGGGAGGAATAAGTATAATAAATAATCCAAATGTTCGATATTTGTTAGTATTTAGTTCTGAAAAGGCAATTTACTCAGGAGGATCACTAGATAAGGATGAGCTTGAAAAATCAATTTTGATAGTTACCTCCATTCAAGAAACTACCAAGTTGCGCACAATAGCAGAAATCTTTACTATGATGCTTCCATCATTTATGAGAAAATAAAATCTTATTTTTTAAAGTTTAATGATAAAATATTAAGATGGATATGAATAAGCCTAAAGCTAAGAAAGAAAATAATAATAAATTTAATTTAGGTTTGGAAGTCCATCAGTATAAAGATAAAAAGTCCTTTATTATTTCCGAAGGTGATAATACTTCTAAAGATGAAAGCATTGAAAATTCATCTGAAGAGAAATTTGATTGGGATTGGATATTTGAGAAAGGATGGTTGAGAACAAAAAAGTAATAGATTCTAAGTTTATTGTTAAATTTTTTGGATTAAATTCACAAATCTATAAAGAAGCAATTCAATACCTTAAAAAAAAAGTAGAAAAAGATGAACAAAAATATAAAGAGCATTTAGAACGAAGAAAATCATTTTATAAAAAAGTATATAACATAATTCCCAACAAGGATTTACTTCTTAAGCAAAACTATTATATTATAATTCTTAGATTGATTCTAACTAAAAAATTAAGAGATTATAGCGCTGAAAATAATGTTGAATTTAATGAATTTAATGAGTTATTATACAATCATTTAGATAGGCACTTAGATGAAAAAATATTTGAAATATTAGATAATGGTGTGTTTTCACATCAAGATTTATTTCATCATCTTTATCAACAAATTTTTTTTCCAATAATAAGGCACCGATTAGGAGAATTCTATACTTCCCAAAACCTAGTAAAGATGATGGTTGAAGATTTTTACGAATTTGGAAATAAAATTTTGGATCCGGCTTGTGGTTCAGGGAGCTTTTTAGTTGAAATTTTCTTGAAAATCTTAAATTCAAAATATCCAAAAGAATTGAAAAAAAAGGCAATTCATAACGTATACGGATTTGACATTAATCCATTAGCAACATTAACGACTAAAATAAACTTAGTATTAATTCTTAAGGATTTTTTTGAATACGATGAATTTAACACTTATGAGCAGAAAGTTGCCTTCATGAATTCACTCTTTCCTACTAAAAAGGATGAAAAGTATTACATAAGAATGGGAAAATTAGAAAATTCTTTTGATTTAATAATTGGTAATCCACCGTGGTTGACATATAAAGATATTCAAGATAGGAGTTATCAAATTAAAATCAGAGCTCTAGCTGAATCTTTGAATATTAAACCACCTAGCCAATATATCACTCATATTGAGTTAGCAACAATATTTTTCTATGCTATTCCCAAAAGATTCCTGAAACTTAATGGAAAAATCTTTTTTGTGATTACTCAAAGTGTATTAAATGGAGATCACTGTTATAAATTCAGAAAATTTTCAATTTTTAATGAGTTAGAAATTTGGGATTTTCCAAATAATTACTTTTTTAATGTAAATCATATTTGCCTAAAAGCAAAGTATATTGGAGAAAATAGTGATATCCCTTTCTCAAAAAAATATCCTATTATTGCAAAAATATTTGATAGTAATTTAAAACTCCAAGAAGAGACTATATATAACAGTATTAAGATAGAAAAAGAAGGGGCTAAAATAATACTTCCTGAAAAAGAGATAAGAACTCTTAATAATCTTTCATCTAGTAAGTATAAAGATTTATTTTTTCAAGGGGCCACGCTTGTTCCAAGAACTCTTGTATTTTTTAACGTTTATGATGAAAATGATGAAAATTTAATGATATCTTCAGATTCTGATATTCTTTCTCGCGCAAAGAAAAATTGGATATTTAAATTTCAAAATAAAACCATTGAAAAAAGATTTAGGTTTAAAACGTTATTAAACATGGATTTAATTCCATTTTACATAAAAAAGTTTCGCGATATATTTTTACCTATAAATGAAAATTATGAATATGATGTTAATTATCTCGTAAAATATGCAAATGCATATGAATTATATAATGAATTGAATGATATTTATAAAAACAAGAAAAAACCAACAAGTAAAATTGAAACATTATTCTCAAATCTTAACTACTGGAATAAGCTCTCAAAACAATATAACAATAAACGATTTATTATTGTATATAATGCAAGTGGTTCAGTGATTAAAGCAGCTGTTATTGATAATTATGAAAAAGATATTGTCATTGCCTCAGAAAATTATTATTTTTCTACGGATATCCTTAATGAAGCGTATTATCTTTCATCAATTCTTAATTCTCCCATACTTACGAAAAATATAAAATTAATTAAATCAAGCAGGCACATTCATAAAAGACCCTTTTCATTTCCTATACCTCTTTACGATAATGAAGACCCTCTTCATAGAAAATTGGCTAATAAGGGGAAGAAATGTGAGAGTCTGGTTCAGGATCTCTTTTTTAATAATCCAAAAATTAGTCCATCAAAAGTAAGAATTTTTCTTAAAAAAAAACTTGAAAAGCTGGAACTCTTAACAAGAAAGGTCGTATTTGGATTGGATTAACAGTAAGTAATAAATAATAAAATAATAAGAGAAAATAATTTAGTCAATTCGTTAATTTTAGCTAAATTTAATAAAATAAATTGGAAAGCTTTTTCTTTTATGGAAAATTTTGTTAAATGTCGAGAGATAAATAGTAGACTAGTAAGGTTATAATAAAATTGAGTTTTAAAGAATTAGGTATTAATGAATTTTTAATTAATGCCTTGAAAAAATTAGATATTAATAAACCAACCCCAGTACAAAAGGTTGCTATTCCTGTTATTTTAGAAGGGCACCATCTGATGGTCCAAGCTAAAACGGGAAGTGGAAAAACATTAGCTTTCTTACTCCCTATTATTGAGAAATTGAACAACGAACCTAATGAAGTTTTAATTTTAGAACCAACAAGAGAGCTTGCGAAACAAGTTAATCAAGTATTAAAAGAATTAGGAAATCATACAATCAAATCTATGACGATTTATGGTGGAGTATCAATTGATAATCAAATTAGGCAGTTAGAAAAAGGTGTAAATATTATATGTGGAACACCTGGAAGAATTATTGATCTTTATAAGAGAAAAAAATTAAATCTACGGAACATAAAATTTGTTGTAATAGACGAAGCAGATCGTTTATTCGATATGGGATTTGCACCAGATGTCAATTACATTTTAAGGCAAATTCACAGTAAATATCAATTTATGCTTTTTTCTGCCACGCTATATTCGCAAATAAGAAGTTTAGTTAAGAAATATTCAAAAAATAAATTTGAATTTATAAATCTAAGTAAAGATGATTTAACTGTAAGTAATACTAAACAATATTACTATTTAATAGATCGATTCGAAGAGAAATTCAAAACATTTCTGCATATTTTAAAAACAGAGAGACCAAAACACACTCTAGTATTTGTGAATACTAAAAAAACCGCATCCTGGTTATCAAATAAGTTGCAATCAAATAAAAATTTAAATTACAAGGTTAATTTGATTTCAGGACAATTATCTCAATATCAACGTGAAACAATTTTGAAGGCTTTTAAGCATCGGAAGATTAATATGTTAATTGCTACGGATGTAGCTGCAAGAGGATTGGATATTGATAATATAAGTCATATCATTAATTATGATGTTCCAAAGTATCCTGATAACTATGTCCATCGAATCGGAAGAACTTCACGGATGAACAAACGCGGTACAGCAATAATGTTATGCTTAAAGGAAGAGTATGAGTATTTATGCCAAATAGAAGGATTAATCAATAAGGAGATTATTCAAAGGACATTAGAAAAAAAAGATACAACGAAATATCATAATCCATTCTATTAATATTTCTTTCATTGAAGTTTTCAAAATAATAACTCTCTTCTTACTTTAATATCTTCTCATTTATATTTCCTTTATGACAACGAAATAAGTTCTTAAATTATGAAAAAATGAGAAATGGTTATTCAGCTCTTAACTTAATTGAAGATTTACGTTTAGAAATATCTAAAAGTGCTGAAGATTTAGCAACTATGTTTCCAGATAGAGTGAAGAAATATTCGGATAGGGATTTATCTAAATTATGGCGTAATCGTAATTATCAATATATTTCAAGAGTTAGAAATAAGATATTAAATCCTAATAGTAAGGATTACAATCCTGATTTTAGATTTATGGATAAAAAGTCTAGTTTAGGGGTATTAGAAAAGAATTTAATTAGCAAATTAGGAACAGAAGCCCTGGGTTGCATCAGAATTATCCAAAAGTATAAGGATTCAAGTTCAAGAATTAGCACACTTAGATTTATTGATATTATAAAGGCAGAATTGGGGAGAGTTTCTAGTGATGTTATTGCTACTAATAAAGAGCTCAGTTTAATTCTGACTGGTTCAAAAGGCTATATTCATAGAACTTTAGATACAATAAAAAATCCTAATTCTAAGCGATGGTATAATCCAAATTATAAATTTACTCTTGAAAGACTAAAGCAATTCGAGAATTCTTTGAGAGAAATATTATTTTATCATGCAAAAAAGGCTTTAAGATATATTAGTGATTATAGAATTAAAAATCCTAGTTTGAATTATTGGCACCCTAAGGATTACTCGATTGATAATCCTAATTTCTTTAGTATTATTAATAATGTAGTGAAGGCATATTGGTATGGATTTTTGTGTGCAGATGGATCATTAGCCAGAGGAAGAAATAGAGTGATATTTGAATTATCTGCTAAGGATAAGGAACGTGTATTATCATTTATGAGTGTTTTAGGTCTAAAAGAGGAGAGACTAGATGAATATAGAAAATATTATAGGTATAAGGGTAAGATCTCATATTCTGATATGGTTAGGATTGAATTTTCTTCCAAGGATGTTGCGGGAGATTTGGAGAATCTTGGTTTTAGAGATTTAAAGAGTGGTAAGAAGGGTGTTCCAGGTTTTATTAAATCACTAGTATCCAAAGCTAAAATAAAGGCGTATAATTCAAAATTGCATTGGTCAAAAACTCAATCTGGCTTAATAACATTCGCTTGGCTCCTTGGTTTTTATGATGGAGATGGTTCATATATGGGTGGAAGACAAGCTAAAATTTATAGTAGCAATAAAAAGCTTTTAGATGAGATAAAGACTATTTTTGAAATTGATAATAATGTAAATGAGCAAGTATTAGAAGAAAAGGATGAAAGTGCTATAAGAGCAAAAAAGCCTGTATATTACTTAACTTTAGGTCCAAATGCTTTTGAGTTTATGATCTCCAGTTATTTATTTAGTATGACAAGAAAGAGGCCAGCAAAAATTCAAGATAATGATGCAAATTTCCTTGGTCTATTATCCTAAGATCAATTCTTTCCAAAATATATATTTATTTTATTTACACTTTTTTCTTTTAAATCATTTCTTTGTTGATAAAACTTAAACTTTATTGGAAAGGATATTTTTATATAAAATAAGTTTTATATTACTTTTATTAGGATTATACCATAAAAAGTTATTTAGGGTTAATTATGATAAGTAATTTGATTAAAGGAGGTGTATCATAAATTCCTTCAAGAAGAGGGGATGGGACGCTTGTGTTTAAGATATGCTTCTATGGTCCTTCACTTGGCGGGAAGACTACTGCACTGGAGTGGGTCTACCATAAAGAGGGGTTAGCTAGTGGAGATATGCAACAAATACAGGACCCTACTGGCCGAACATTGTTTTTTGATAGAGTTGTAGCACGTGTTTCTAACGTGGTCTTTCAAGTTTATACTGTTGCTGGACAGAGGAGGCATAAATTCCAAAGACAGACTGTTCTTAAAGGGACCGATGCTGTAATTTTCACATGGGATTCTCTTATCGATCAAACCTTACTTAATAACTAAGTATTGGGATTTCTGGCAAGAGAATATCTGGTCACTTAAAGAGTTATTAAAATTCTACGGTGATAGACTCCAACCACCCGCCGAGTTTGAACCCCCTGAAGTTCCGATTGTATTATTGGCTAATAAGAGGGACTTGGATGAAATAGTGGATATCTCTAAAATCAGACAGGTGTTGGACACTGCTAAGCTCAACCATTGCTTGGTATATGAGACAATCGCGATTCAAGGAGTTAATGTAAAAAGAGCATTTGTGTATGCTTCTCGCCAGGCAGTGTTGAATCATTATAAAAAGCTTTCAGGCAAAACGATGGAAGGTTTTTAAATACAAGCTTTTTTCTAAAAATTTAATCTTTAATTGTAGTTATTATTCTTTATAAGTAGATTATTTCTGGCTCAACCTTATTTTTAGAAATTTTCAGGTAACCATAGGAGCTTATTACTGTTAGCCTATTATCGATAGGTGTGGTAGTTCCAGGGTTAAAAAATAATATTTTATTCTTTTTTTCATTAACTGGTCTATGAGTATGGCCAAAGATAATAACATCATAATCAGAGTTAGAAAGAGCTAATTTTTTAATCAAACGTTTAACTATCATATTAGGGCCTCCCATTCCATGAATCAGTAGAATTTTATGACCAAAAATTTCCAATTCCAACTTATCAGGCAAAATTTTTCTCAATTTCGGGTCAAAATCCATATTTCCATGAATAGCGATAACTTTATTTTTACCAAAAATATTAATAAGCGTTTCATAAGCCTCAAGGGTAGTAAAATCTCCTAAATGAAAAACAAAGTCAACATTTCTCCTTTTGAAATCATCTAAAACCTTTTCTGGTATTGAGGAGGCTCTATGAGGAACATGAGTATCTGAGAGAACTCCAATTAGCAATTCACTTTTGTCAGTTTTGATCAAATCTTTACCCTCATTATCTAATAAGGTTTAAGCTCAAACTAATTTTATTCCTCTTCTATATTTTCTTGTTTTCTCATTCTAAATTTTACAACTTTTAATGCAAAATTAATAACTTCTTCAATGTTTTTCCATCTTCCTTCATCAATCTTTCCTTTAATCCAATAATATACATCTTGTTCAATTGGAATTGTAATATAAATTGGCTGGGTTAATTGAGCTTGTTCTGAATAGGCTTTATTCATAAGCCATGAAATAATATTTGAGATTAGTTTAAAATTGTCTGCTGCATGGATACCATAGGCGTCATGGAAGCTTGAAAAGAGGGATAAATTTCCTAATACTACAACTTTACCAAGTCCATAATGTACAGCAGCAACAATAGGAATTTTCTGAACAGGCTCATCAAACCATTCCTCTCCAGTAAAAGTTTTATGCCAAGCAGAGTCCTCAGAGGAAAAAGCTATTGTGATAACATCTAAGTCCTTATCATCAATTTCTTCAGTAGCTTCTAGAGTACAGCCACTAGAATGGATAATTTGGGTAATATCACGAGTAAGAAAATGTGGTATAAACTTTTTGATAATTGGACGAGAATTATCTTTTGAAAAAGATTCATTATCAAATAATTGATCAGAATTGAATTTTACTCCAAAATACTTTGTTAAATCAGAAAGATTGTTTTTGTTTGCCAGATCTCCACCTTTATCGTTTAAGATTAATAATGAGCCCCCATCTTTAACATACTTTACCAAATCATCGATTTCCTCAGAACTTAAAAAAGATTGAGCAATAGGTACACCAATTATAAAAATATTATATTTTGATAATTTATTATATGTTATGCCCTCCTCAATCTTTCCCAATTTCAGTTCAGAATTAAAAAGAAACTCAATAAAATCGTTAAAAGCTGGATCTTCAATTACTAATTTATTCTTATGTGAATAATCAAAACCTATATTAAATTCAGTGCTCATAATTTTATCAATTTATTTTTACTTTTAATATAAGATATGGTTTTATTAGATTATAAACTATTTAAGTTATGTTGAAAAAGTATTTTAAAGATGTAGAAAATAAAGCAGCAACATTAACAGATGGAACCCCAGTTAAAGATGTATTTGTCAGATGGCTAATTGATGAAAATGATGGGGCTAAAAATTTTGCTATGAGAAGATTTGAAATTAAGCCTAAAACTGAGGTACCTCTTCATAGTCATCCCCAAGACCATGAAATTTACATATTAAGTGGTAGGGGTAAGTTTTACAACGATTCTGGGATTGAAGAGATCGTTGAACATGGAGATGTAATTTATATTTCCCCAAATGAGAAGCATGGAATAGCAAATCTTGGTAAAGATGATTTTATATTTTTATGTTTAGTTCCATATCTTAATGAATAGAATTCTAATAGAAATATAATGCTTTATTTTTCTTCGTTGTCTTCGATTTGCGTTGCACACTTACCAATTGCGACAACAGAATCTTTAGCATAAAGTTTTATTACTCTAACTCCTTTAGCCTTTCTATGAGTAATTCTTATCGAGTCTACAGGCACTCTTATAACTTGCCCTTGCTCTGTACCTATCAAAATATCCATAAGTTTTGCAATTTTTATTGCAATAACTCTATCTTTTTTTGAAGGATCTAATGTTATATTTATTACGCCTTTTGCCCCACGTCCCGTTTTTCTATATTCCTTGAGGAGTGTTCTTTGTCCATAACCCTTTTCAGTTAAGGTCAAAATGATGTTATCGTCAGTAACGAGTAAACTATCAATTACTTCGTCTCCTTCCCTTAGTTCGGCTCCTTTCACGCCCAATGATGTCCTTCCTAATTCTCGTAATTCTGATTCGTCAAATCTGACCGCATAACCCAATTTAGTTGCGATAAAGATATCTTGGAGTTCGTTTGAAAGTCTTTTCACGCTTATTAATTCGTCGTCTGGTCGAATTCGCTGAGCTTTAACACCTGTACTCTTAAATTTGGCGAATAACCTTAAAGGACACTTCTTAATAATTCCGTTTTTCGTAGTCATAATGAGCATTTCGTGTGTGTTAAAGTTATGGATAGGAATCATCTCGGATATTTTTTCTTCAGCTTGCAGTGGAATTAAATTAATTATAGGTTTTCCCCTCGCAGTGCGTTTCTGTGATGGGATTTCAAAACATTTTAATGAATAAACTCGACCTTTAGAAGTAAAAATTAGGATTGTGTCATGGGTAGAACAAACAAAAAGATCGTCAATAATATCCTCTTCCCGAATAGTCATTCCTTTTTTCCCGTGTCCACCCCGTCTTTGCGCACGATATTCTTCTACCGAGATTCTTTTTATGTACTGATTTTTAGTAAATATTACAATTGTAGGTTCTTTTTTAACTAAATCTTGCTTTACAATTTCTTTTTTTTCAATTTCTACAATTTCGATTTTTGTCTTTCTTTCATCCCCGTATTTCTTGCTTAATTCTATTAATTCTTGCTTAATGATATCTAATCGAATTTTTTTGCTTTTCAAAATCTTTTCAAATTCTTTGATACTTTCATTTAGAGATTGTTCTTCTTCAACTAATTTCTGTTGTTCTAAATTAGTTAATCGTGAAAGCGGCATACTTAGTATTGCTTGGACTTGAATATCGCTTAATTCATAAGCATTTTTTAGCTTCTCCTTCGCATCATTCGTGTCTTTAGCACTTTTAATAATTTTGACGACATCATCTATGTTATTTAAAGCGATTAAAAGACCCTCAACCTTATGGAGCCTAGCTTTAGCTTTCTTAAGGTAAAATTGAGTCCGTTTATAAATAATCTTAAGACGGTGTTCTATAAATTCTTCGATCAATTCTTTTAAATTAAGAATCTTCGGTTGTTTACCTTCATTGATTAGAACTAAATTGTTTATGCTAATTGTCGTTTGAAGTCTTGTTCTTTTAAATAGGATATTTTTAATTATAACAGGTTGGGCGTTTTTAGTTAAATCTATTACAACTCGCATTCCCTTTCGATCAGACTCGTCTCTCAAATCTCGAACATCTTTAATAATTCTATCTTTTATTAGCTTGGCAATAGACTCTACAAGAACTGTCTTATTCACTAAATAAGGAATCTCAGTTATAATCAAGCTGTTTTTATTCCCCTTAGTTTCAAGTTCAACAGTTCCTCTTAAAGTTAGATTTCCCGTACCCGTTGTATACGCAGTATAAATACCGTTTGTATCAGTAATGCTTCCTCCTGTTGGAAAGTCAGGTCCTTTTACAATTTCCATAAGCTCTTCAATCGATATTTCAGGATCATCGACCGTAGCACTAATTCCATTACAGATTTCTGTTAAATTATGAGGAGGCATTGAAGTAGCCATACCTACTGCGATTCCTTTTGTACCATTGATTAACATATTTGGAAGTTTAGCAGGTAAATATACTGGTTCTTGTAGACTATCATCAAAGTTTGGTTGAAAGTTTACTGTTTCATTATCTAAATCTTCAATCAGTTCGTTAGAGATTTGTGCTAATCTCGCTTCAGTATATCGCATAGCAGCGGGAAGGTCTCCGTCAATCGATCCGAAATTCCCTTGAGGATCTATTAAAGGGTATCTCATAGAAAAGTTTTGTGCCATGCGAACTAAACTGTTATATACTGCGGCGTCTCCATGAGGATGATATTTTCCCATAGTTTCACCTACAATCCTTGCAGATTTCACATGAGGTTGATTGTAGAAGTAATTATTATCTGCCATTGCGTAGATTATTCTCCGATGAACTGGTTTGAGTCCGTCTCTCACATCGGGGATCGCACGACCAATAACAACGGACATAGCATAGTCTATATAACTACGCTTCATTTCTTCTTTTAATAATATCTCATCAATATTTTCTGAAACCATCTTCAAACCCAAATTTAGTTAACAAAAAGATAAAATTTTAAGATCAAATATCTAACACATTTACTTCATCAAAATTAGAAAAAATGTATTTTTTCCTTGCTAATACTTCTTTACCCATCAATTTCGTAAAAATTAAGTCATTTTCAATATAATCTTCGTAAGTAATCTTCTTTAAAGTTCTTGTTTCCCGGTTCATGGTTGTTTGGAAAAGCTCTTCGGGGTTCATCTCACCCAAACCCTTATATCTTTGGATCTTTATTGAGCTAGTATCTTTCAGCTTAAATTTTGATTTAATTTCTTGCATAAACTTATCTCTTCCACTATCCGAATATACATATTTCTTCGATTTTTTATATGAAACTTTATACAGTGGCGGCACAGCTAAATAAAGAAACCCTCCATCTATTAATGCTCGCATATGTCTGAAGAAAAATGTAAGCAAGAGTGTTTCGATATGTTTTCCGTCGATATCTGCGTCGCACATGATGATAGTCTTATGATATCTTAACTTACTCAAATCAAAATTTTTCTCACTTTCATCGGATTCATCGGATTCATCAGATTCCTCACTTTCCCCATTTTCTCCATTTTCTTTCTCAGTACCATTTACTTCGTTATATTCTTGAATTCCAACTCCAAGTGCTTTAATTATAGAGATGATTTCATTGTTTTGTAATATTTTATCCATTCGCGCTTTTTCTACATTTAATACTTTACCCCTTAGAGGCAATATCGCTTGATAAGCTCTATCCCTTCCTTGTTTTGCTGATCCTCCTGCAGAATTTCCTTCGACTATAAAAATTTCACACTCTTTTGGATCATTTGAGGAACAATCGGCTAGTTTTCCTGGCATTCTAGCACTGTCTAAGATTGATTTTCTACGAATTAACAATCGCGCTTTTTGGGCAGCTTCTCTTGCTAATTTAGCGTTAATTGTTTTTAAAACTATTTTTTTAGCTTTTTCAGGGTGTTCTTCTAAGTATTGAGTCAATCTATCAGTTACTATTTGGCTTATAATTTGTCTAACTTCCGGATTACCTAGCCTGATTTTGGTTTGGCTTTCAAATTGTGGATCGGGTAATTTAACCGATATAACTGCGGATAAACCCTCTCTAGTGTCAGCACCACTTAGAACGTGTTCTTTATACTTCTTTTCCATGAAGTTTTCAATATATGAATTAAAAGTTCTTGTAAGAGCAGATTTAAATCCTGTAAGATGAACACCCCCCTCTATTGTATTAATTGTGTTAGCATAGGTAAGAATATTAGTTTGATAAGTGGTATTATATTGCATTGCTAGATCACAGTAAATAACTGAACCATTTTCGTCTTTGGATGAATCACTTATATATATGATGTCACTATGGAGAGGTTGTTTATCCTTATTCAAATAAGATATAAATTCTTTAATTCCTCCCTCATAATAAAATTCTTCTTTTTCGTCTTTAATTTTATTACGAAGCTCAAATCGTGCTTGAGGTGTAAGAAACGCAAGTTCTCGCATCCTATTAGAAATTGACGAAGGATTATAAATTACTTCATTTTTATCAAATTCAAAAATCTCGTCATCTGGATAAAAGGTAATTTTTGTATAAGGTTTATTAGTTTTAATTTCAGTTATTTCTGGTTCTGATACTTTTTTTCCTTTAGAAAATCTCTGTTTGTACAGTTGTCCATCTCTACAGATTTCAACATCCATCCATTCTGTTAGGGCGTTGACAACAGAAAGCCCAACACCATGTAATCCACCGGAAATTTTATAACTTTTATTATCAAATTTGCCTCCTGAGTGTAAATATTCCATAATTACTTCTACTGCTGGTTTTTTAAATTCAGGGTGAGTATCAATAGGAATTCCGCGTCCATTATCATATACTTGTACTGAATTATCTTTATTTAGAGTTACTTTTATTTCATTAGCAAAACCAGCAATTGCTTCATCGACAGAATTATCTAATACCTCAAAAATTAGATGATGCAGACCTTTCTTACCAGTATCGCCAATATACATTGCTGGGCGTCGACGTTAACGACTTAGCGCGAATCGCGCATTTATCTCACGAATTATGAAAATAAGTTTACGCCTTCGAGCCCTTTTAAAACTTGAATATCCTCTGCATCATAACCATTTTTCTCTTCCATTTAAACCAATTTTACCTCTTTTGTAAGGTTAAATTAATCAATTCTTAGTTGAACTAATGTGATAATTTAACTTTTTACATAATAATATAAGGTATTCCGCAAATTTAAATATAAGCACAGTTTTTCATCGACCAAAATAAAAAAAAAATTAATTTTATTAAATTTCTTGCAGGTCTTGCAATTTAAATTAGATGGTATTTTTAATTCTGGTTTTATTTTTAGAGAGATTGACTATGCGGGCGATGTTTTCAACTATAAAATTAAGTAAAGAATTGAAAAGCATAATGAAATTCCTTTCAAATTATCGTTTAATTCTTTAAAATCTTTAGCATTTTCGAATCCTGATATAAAAATAGAAAATTTAATAATTGTTTCTTATTTCTCTCGCCATTTTAACTATTTCTAATAATTGTTCAGTAACATCATGAGTGCGAACTATATGAGCACCATTAAAAACAGCTATGCTAGTGGCAGATAAAGTACCATTTAATCGGTACTTTGGATCTGGTTTATTTAAAGTCGTACCAATAAAGGATTTTCTTGATATTGCCACTAATATTGGTTTATTTAAAGTTCTTAATTTGGATAAATTGTTAATTATCTTTAAATCATATATATGTGTTTTTTCTTCAATCCAATGCCCTATACCTGGATCTAAAATTATTTTAGTTTCATCATAGCCCTTTTGTGCCAAATTATTAATAGTAGATTTAAATTCCTTAGTTATTTCTTCTATGGTTAATAAATCTCCCGGTATTTTTTTTGACGCCATTAGTATAATGGGAATTTTGTTTTCAACTATGAAATCTATTAACATAGGATCGGTTTTCAAGCAGCTTACATCATTTAATATTATTTTTTTTTCATACTTTTTTGAAATTTTATAAGCAGTTTGGGCTACTTGACTAAATTGGGTATCAACTGAGATAATTACATTTTCAGGTATTATTTCACATATGTTTTCCATAGCAGGTGTAAATCTACTAATTTCTTCTTTAATTGTAATTTTTTTAGACCATGGAGCCGTTGATCTCGCACCTAAATCTAAAATATTTGCTCCATTATTTATCATCTCTAAAGCAGCAGCTTTCATCTGGTTTAGATCATTATACACAGAACCTTTATAGAAAGATTCAGGGCTTAAATTTAATACTCCCATTATAACCGTAGGGAATGCATCACCAATTTCTAAAGAATCAAAGAATTTTGCATAAATTTTTTTCATATATATCTAGAATTGTAAAAAACTATATCAAATAAGTTTAATTTTTTTAATCTACGATGGAATTATTTGCTATAAAACTTCCATTCATTCAAGAAAACAATGATCTACTTAAAATAATCATTAATAATATTAAAAAGACAATTGGCTCCTTAAAAGAAGGAGATATAATTGTTATTGCTGAAAAAGTAGTTGCAACTTCCCAAGGTAGAGTGATAAAATTATTAGAAGTAAAGAATATCTCAGATGAAGCAAAACAATTATCTAAACAATATGATATGGATGAAAGATATGTTCAGTTGATTTTAGATGAGGCGTCTATGATTTTAGGAGGAATGACCCATGTAATTTTGACTAAAGTAAATGACTTTTTAATCGCAAATGCAGGGATTGATCAATCTAATGCGGGAGCTGGCAATGTGGTGCTACTTCCGAAAGATATTGATAAAGTTGTTTGGAAGTATTGGGGGGAATTAAAAGATGAATTTAAAGTAAATAATTTAGGAATTATTATAGCAGATTCTCGTGTTCAACCACTTAGAAAAGGAACAATAGGTATTGCCATAGCAACTGCAGGATTTGAACCCATCGAAGATTTACGAGGGAAACCAGATCTTTTTAATAGACCTTTAGAAATAACCATGAGAGCTATAGCTGATGATCTTGCTAGTGCTGCTCAATTCCTATTAAGCGAAGCAGACAAACAAACGCCTGTCGTAATTATTCGAGGAGCAGATGTGGAATTTACAGAAAATCCGAAACTAACAATGGAAATGTCTCCTGAAGAATGTCTTTATATGAATATTTTTTCAAAATATCTTCTCAGAAAAAAAGAAGGGTCAGGAGAGATCTAGAATATTTCTAGTCTTTGTAGGACTCCAGTAATTAATATTGGTAGAGCAATAGTAGCATCGCACCATACGCTAATATATCTAGCATCTACAGCGTATTTCCCCCAAGATTTACTTTCACTTAAGGTACACCCGCTTAAGCCACCATCTTTCTCTGTTGCGGTGTGAATTCTTACAGCGTATTTATAGCCAAATTCATAATTTGCCCTAGTTAATCTTTCAATATTTTCAATATAAGGATAAATTTGCTGAGCCCAATTTCTCGGAACCCCACCTCCGATAATAAAGGTTCCACATGAGTCTGCTTTCTTAACAATTTCAGCAAAATTCTTGACATCTTTAAGTACTCGAAAATCGATATCAAACCCTTCAGTATCCGTGAACTTTACTAAGTCTAGTGCAAATTCAGAATCAGAAATAGCTGGAACAAATATTGGAATATCATTATTAGCTGCGCTCGATAAAATACTTCTGCTTTTTATTTCCTTTCCAATAATTTTAAAGAATTTTGATGGAGTAATCTCAAATTTTTTATTAGGAAATTTATTTAACAAGATTTTAAGTAATTCTTTTTCTGCGGTGTCATAGTTATCTTCAGGAAGAAAAACATCATATATCCTATTTATTCGATGTTTAAATAAATCTTCATCATCTACATCCTCACTTCCTTGGTAGTGGCCTCCATTCAAAATGCTATCAATAAAATCGTGAGTAATGTTAGCCCCTGTTGAGATAATGGCATCAATTAATTTGTTTTCGATTAATTCACATATTAAATATCCCATTCCAGCTGGGATCATTGCTCCACTTAAGGTTAGAATGGTTAAACAACTTTCATCTTTGAACATTTCATATAGAATATCAGCAGCTATACCTAAATTTCTACCTTGGAAACCACAGAGTTTCAATGATTTTAAAACATCATCAATGTTTTTAATAATATTGATATCAAAAGGAGAGATTTTTCTAATAAGATAATCTTTTTTTCGAGAATTAAGCATATTAGATGTAATAAATTAGCCATTTTAAAATTATTGTACTATTTTTTATAAACTAAATGATATTTAAACGTTGAAATAAGCCAGTAATCAATATTGGTAATGCAATAGTTGCATCACACCATACAGTAATATATTTTGATTCTAATGAATATTTTCCCCATGATTTACTTTCACTTATCGTACACCCTGATAATCCACCATCATATTCTACCGCACTTGTTATTCTAACCGAGTAATTATACCCCATAGTTTCAACATTATCTATTTGATCTAATAATGGAAATACTTGTTGAGCCCAGTTTCGTGGAACACCGCCTCCTATAATGAATGTTCCAAACTCATCTGATTTTCTTATAATATCAGTAAATGTAAGGACATCGCCAAAAATGTCTAAATTAAATTTATAACCTTCTCTCACGGAAAATTTTATTAAATTCAATGCAAATTCAGAATCAGAAAACGCAGGTACAAATATAGGAATATTATATTTAGCTGCAATAGAAAGAATGCATCTTTCATTTACTTTTTCTCCTACTAATTTCATTAAGTCTGAAGGCATTATATTTATGTCTTTTGAGCTAAAATTTTCATGGACAATATCCAATAAAACGTTTTCTGCACGTTTATAGTTATCCTCTGGTAAAAAGGTGTCATAAATTCTATTAATTCGGGCTTTAAATAACTCATTATCATCAACATTTGGGCTTCCTATGTAATGCCCAATGTCTGAAACAGCATCGACTAAATCATGAATAGTATTGGCTCCAGTACTTACTATGACATCAATTAGTTTATTTTCAATCAAAGCACATATTATATCACCCATACCCGCTGGAACCATTGCTCCTGAAAGAGTTAAGACAGTTAAGATTTTATGGTCAGTAACCATTCTATATAATATATCAAGAGCTCTTCCTAGGTTTCTTCCTTGAAATCCACATTTCTTTAAATCTCTTAACAGATCATCGATATTTTTAACTTTATAGACATTAAATGGAGATATTTTTTTAATGAGGTACTTTTCTTTATGATTTTTATTCATAGATTAAGTTAAATGCTTTAAATTTTTTAAATAAAACTAAATTGTCATTTCAAAAATTAGATAGGAATTAATTAATTGATAATAAGTGCTATTATTAAAAAAAAAAAAATACTGGCTAAGATTTTTCTAATAACGTATTTAAACCACATATTTCAACCTATTGATTTAATCTTAAAAATTTTAAACTTAAATGCCGATTTGTAATATTTCTCAGAACATTTTAGAAATTCAGTAGAATTGTTAATTTCTACTCCATCATAATTTTAGGTTATTAATATAATTTGATTAAATTTAAATAAGTTTAGTATTTACTATTATTATAATAAATAGTGATAATATACTCCTAAGTTAAGAGATGTCACTTGTCCCAAAAAAGGTATTTTTTGTAAAAGGTAAAGGATTTCACAAATCCAAATTAGCTGCATTCGAACAAGCACTTAGAGATGCTGGTATTGAAAAATATAACTTAGTTAATGTATCTTCTATCTTACCACCATATTGTATCGAAATAAATAAAGAGGATGGTCTAAAACAACTTCGCCCAGGGCAGGTTGTATTTGCTGTTATCGCTAGAGCAAATTCTAATGAATATAATCGTTTAATTTGTGCTTCAATTGGTGTTGCAAAACCTGCGGATAAAGGTCAATATGGATATTTAAGTGAGCATCATACTTATGGCGTTAAACCAGAAAAGACAGGAGATACTGCTGAAGATCTAGCAGCAGAAATGTTAGCTACTACTTTAGGTATAGAATTTGATCCTAATGCTAACTATGATGAAAAACGAGAAGTTTTTAAAATGGGAGGGAAAATTGTAGAGACTAAGAACATTACAGCATCTGCAACTGTTCGAGATGAAGATGAGTGGGCTTCGGTTGTAGCCGCAGCGATTTTTATATTATAACCCTAATTTTTTCGATATATATATTTTCTTTTATTTTAAATTTTTTAATTCTCTAAAAGGATATAATTCTAAAAATAAATAGCCTTTTTAGTGAAATTTTTTAGAAATCCTATCCTTTCATATATATCATTTTGAAATTGTCTTATCTCGAAAATGAAAGAATCAAAATATATAACAATTGAAGAGGCTCTAGCAAAAGGCTCTGGTGAAGTTCATTTAAGAGGGTGGGTATATCGAGAAAGGAAGTCGAATAAGTTTGTATTCATAGTTTTAAGAGATGAATCAGATATAATACAATGTGTTATTCCCAAAAGTAAAAATCCAGAAGCCTTTGAAAAAGCTGAGAAATTAACGATTGAATCCTCCATTAAAATTTCAGGTGAATTAAAGGAGGATGATAGGGCTCCTACCGGTTATGAAGTTTCTGTATCTGATTTGGAAATTATCCAAATTGCAGAACCTTTTCCAATCACGGAACATCAATCTCCTGAGCTTTTATACGACAATAGACATCTATGGCTAAGATCAAGGAAATTGAACGCAGTTTTAAAAATAAGGCATACTGTCGTTGGAGCGATTCATGAATTTTTTAGGAGTCATGGTTATTATGAATTTGATGCACCAATATTCCAACCTACCCAATCCGAAGGTGGTGCTACTTTATTTGAAGTTAAATATTTTGAAGACAAAATCTATCTAAGCCAAACATGGCAATTGTACGCTGAGGCAGGTATCTTTTCACTAGGGAAAATTTATAATATGGGGCCAACATTTAGAGCAGAAAGATCCAAAACTTCAAGACATTTATCTGAATTCTGGATGGCTGAAATGGAAGCAGCATGGATGAAACTTGATGAAGTTACTGAAGTAGCCAAAGATGAAATAAGATATATAATTCAGCAGGTTTTGAAAGATAATAAAAAAGAACTTGAAATTTTAGGGAGAGAAATTAAATTACTAGAGCATTACGCAGAAGCAGAATATCCTACAATTAAATACGCAGAAGCTTTAGATATTTTAAATAATAAATACCAGATGGATGTTCCTTGGGGTAAGGATTTAAGAACCATTGAAGAAGCAAAAATAGCTGAGCATTTTAAGGTTCCAGTAGTAGTAACACATTATCCAACAGAAATTATGGGGTTTTATAAACCACCAAGCGACGAAAATCCTAAAGAAGCATTATGTTTTGATATGTTAGCTCCCGAAGGATATTGTGAAATTGTTGGTGGATCAGAAAGAAGTTTGTTAGTCGATGATATGGTAAATAGATTGAAAGCAGATGGTGAAGATCCAAACATCTATGAGTGGTATTTTGAATTAAGAAAGTATGGAAGTGTTCCTCACTCTGGTTATGGTGTAGGTGTAGAAAGGGTTGTTTCTTGGATTTGTGGATTAGATAATATCAAAGATGCCATTCCTTTCCCGAGAACTATGCTGAGAAAAACCCCGTAAAGGAGTTAGGATTCAAGGAACCTCAGCGTTTTTTTTTTGATATACCTTTTATTATTGTAAGTTTAAATTAACTTTATCAATAACCTTTTTAAATATTAATCCTTCTATTAAGAAACAGGCATTAATATTGCTATAGGGGATTATTAGAATGTTAAAAGAAAAAATAAAAGCTTATTTGGATTTAACGAGAGCTCATTTTGCGCCAGTCTGGCCTTTACTTTTCATTTCTGGACTGATGTTGGCTTTTAGGGATTATAACTACTTTTCTTGGTCGTTGTTTATAAGAGTATTTATCATTGGACTTTTCGGGTTTGAGGCAGGGATGGTACTTAATGATATTGTGGATCGAAATACTGATAAATTGGCCGTTGATAATAAATTTACTAATTATTGGAGACCTTTTAACGAACGTCCAATGTCTTCAGGGATTATTTCCACAAAAGCAGCTCTAGTTCTTTTTTTTAGCTTTGTAGCAATTTCAGTAATCTTCATTGCCACTCTTCCTTTTCCTAACTATCTTTACGTATATATTATAATGATTTATGCATATTCTATGGAAATTTTTTACCAGTTAAAGAAGAGAAATCAAAAATTTCCATTTGCTCAACTCTTCGGAAGAACTGATTTTCTATTATTTCCTGTTGCCGGTTACTTATGTTATGGTAATTTATCCTTTACAATTCTTTTATATATGATCTTTTTTTATCCTTGGGCTTTAGCTCATCTTGGAGTAAACGATCTTGCAGATTATGATAATGATCTGGCAAAAAACATAAAGACAATAACAGTTTTATATGGAGTTAAGGGTAATGCTACTTGGATTTTGGTTTTTACACTTATTCATCTTGCAGTTGCACCTTTTTTTGTATTATTAGAGATGGGACTCATAGCACTAATTGGATTCACATTTGGATTTATAATATTAATCATTTCAAACCTAAGGTTATTAAAAAATAAAACACCAGCTACTGCTTTTAAAATTTTACCGATGTATCATCTAACCTTATTCATTTACATTTTATCAATAATCGTCGATTCATTTTTTGCGGTACCTATTTAAATTTGTAAATATCGAACTTACAAAATATAAATGATTTCTTAACCCAAAATACTATATCCTTATTTGACAATGAAATGTTAATTATTTATTATTGCTTATTGACCTTATTTAGTCAAATTTTTTAGAAATCCAGAATTATTATTTAAAAGAGACCTATTCTAATTTATACAAAAGTTGGGCTTGCTATAAATGGAACTCAATAATCTTATGGCATATGAATTACTTGAAAAAATTAAAAATAGAGAAATTACTATTCAGCGTGTAATTCGTAACACTTTTGATAGAATTGAGAAATCCGATAATCTCATTCATTCATTTGTTAACCTTTCAAAAGAAAGAGCCATCAAGAAAGCCAAAGATTTTGATTCAAATATCCAAAAAAGTAGGAAGATTGGGAGACTTTATGGTTTACCTTTTGCTAACAAAGATCTTATATGTGTAAAGGATTTCCCTACCACGTGCTGTTCGAATATCTTACAAAGTTACCAGCCACCATATAATGCATTCGTTATTGAAAAGATAGTAGAACAAGAAGGAGCAATTCATATTGGAAATACGAATATGGACGAATTTGCAATGGGGAGTTCTACGGAAACGAGTTGTTATGGTCCTACTTATAATCCTTGGGATTTGGATAGAGTTCCAGGAGGGTCGAGCGGGGGAGCAGCAGCATCAATTATATCAAATCAAGCACAAATTGCTCTTGGAAGTGATACAGGAGGCAGCATTAGATGCCCTGCATCTTTTTGTGGTGTTGTAGGATTAAAACCCACATATGGTAGGGTTTCACGATATGGATTGATTGCGTTTGCAAATTCACTAGATCAAATTGGTCCCATTACTAAATGTGTGTATGATTCAGCATTGATGCTTGAAATTATATCAGGAAAAGATCCACAGGATTCTACATCAGTGGATATTAAAGTGGATAAATATACTGAAGAAATCAAAAAACCTATTGAAAAGATAACAGTTGGAATTCCAAAAGAATTTTTTAGCAATGGAATTGAGCCACAGGTGAAAAATTCTGTAAAAAACTCGATTAAAAAATTGGAAAGTTTGGGAGTATCTTCAATTGAAGTATCAATCCCTCATCTTGAATACACCATTGCTACCTATTACATACTTTGTATGAGTGAAGCGAGTTCGAATCTAGCGAGGTATGATGGACAAAGGTATGGGAAGATGAGCCAAAATCTAGAAGGTGATGTTTTTGATGTTTTCAATAGAACCAGAGGTGAGAAGTTTGGAGCAGAAGTAAGAAGGAGGATTTTCTTGGGCACCTATGCTTTATCAGCTGGTTATTATGACCAATATTATATCAAGGCGCTAAAGGTCAGGACATTAATTAAAAACGATTTTCAAGAGGCATATAAGAAATGTGATGTCATTATCGGTCCAACAATGCCATGTACTGCATTTAAAATAGGAGAATTAATAAATGATCCAATTCAGATGTACACAATAGATATATTAACATGCCCAGTTAATTTAGCAGGTTTACCTGCTCTTTCAATCCCTTGTGGTTTTGATCATAATGAATTACCTATTGGTTTTCAAATTATTGGCAACTATTTTGATGAAAGCGGAATTCTTAATGTTGGATATCAACTAGAACAAGAATTAAATATTTTTAGGAAAATTCCTTCATTAAGCAAGGGAGGGATGTAAAATAAGCCTTGAAAACCCGGAAATAATAATTGGGCTGGAAGTTCATATTCAACTTACCAAATTAAGAACTAAATTATTCTGTAGTTGTAATAGTGATTACAGAGATGCGGAGCCTAACACTCATCTGTGTCCAATTTGTATTGGATTACCAGGGACATTACCCGTAATAAACAATAAAGCAATAGAATTTGCAACAAAACTTGCATTAGGATTAAATTGCCAGATTAATGAATTAATGTACTTTTATCGTAAAAATTATTTTTATCCAGATCTTCCCAAAGGTTTTCAGATATCACAATATAATAAAGCAGGAGGTAAAGCTTTCGCAGATGGTGGAAAAGTAACGATAAGGTTAAATTCCAATAAAAAAGATATTCTCCTAGATAGAATACATCTCGAAGAGGATCCTGCAAGATTAGTTCATAAGGGTAGTATAAGGACATCACCCTATACCTTAGTAGATTATAATCGTTCTGGAATCGCTTTAATAGAAATAGTAACTAAACCTGTTTTAAGTTCGCCAGCAGAAGCAAGAGAGTTCCTAAACCAATTAAAATTAATTGTTCAGTATACTGGTATTTCAGATTTAAGTTTTGAAGGTTCATTAAGAGTAGATGCGAACATTTCCATCAAGGGACATCCTAGAGCAGAAGTGAAAAACATAAATAGCTTCAAAGAAGTAGAAAGTGCATTAATTTATGAAATCATGAGGCAAAAAAATGATATAAAAAAAGGAAAAGAAATTATTCAGGAAACAAGACATTGGGATGGAAGAGTCACTATCCCCTTAAGAACAAAAGAGTTTGAGAAGGATTATAGGTATTTTCCGGAACAAGATTTGGTCCCGATTATAATTGCTAAAAAATATATTGATGAAATTAGAGAAAGTCTGCCAGAAATGCCATATGAAAGAGTTTCTCGTCTACAACGCCAATATATGTTATCAGAATTTGATGCTGAAAATCTCATCTTAGATAAAGATATTGCCGATTTTTATGAAAATGGTGTTAATTCAGATCCGACATTTGGTCCTAATGAATTTAAACTGTATTGTAATTGGTTAATGAATGATATTGTAGGTTGGTTAAATGAACACAATAATAAAATTAATGATACTAAATTAAAACCTCATTATATTGTCGATTTAATCTTAAATATTAAAAAGGGGACTATAACTACTAAAATGGCGAAAACTATGATAAGTGATGTGATGAAGGGAAAAACAATTTCAAAAATATTAGAAGATAAAGATAAAAAACGGATCTCAGGTGAGCCTATTCTCGAGAAATATTGTAAAGAGGCAATTGAAGAAAATCCTAATATTATAAAAGATTTTGAAAAAAATCCAAAAGCTTTTGAAGCATTAATAGGAAGAGTGATGGCTAAAACAAGGGGACAAGCTGATCCTAAGATCACTAGGAAAATATTAAGAAAATTATTGTATTAGAAAAAAGAGAAAAATAAAATAATCTAAAGCATCCTTCTAAGCGTATCTGCTGCTGCACTTAATTTTAAATTAATTATCCCTAACTGTGCTTCCACAGTTGTTATGATACACAGTATATTACCACCAACTTCAGAAAACAAGATCCTTCCTTTTGCACTTTCTATTGTGGCCATAAAAAATTGACCTTGCTCGAGTTCTTTTGTAGCTCTTTGAGAAGCTTTTAAAATCAGGGTAACCATAGCAGCGACAGCCTCTGGATCTACCCATCCTGGTAGAGCACTCCCCCTAATCAATCCGAATTTCTCTATTAAGGCAGCACCATGAACTCCTTTAATTGATTTCAAACTATCAAGGATCTCCTCTATTCTTTCTCCCATTTAGGTCATCTCTTTTACATAATAGCTTTTTTGATTTTAATATTTTTATTTCAGTGAAAAAAATATATATTTATTATTATTTTATAAATAACCTTATGATAATATAATAGATATCTAAGATTTAAAAATATTTAAGTATCAAAATATTAAATTTTTAAATGCAAGAACATTTCTGTGAATTCTATGGTTAATATTATTTATCGTCATTATCAAAAAGGAGACGATGAACAGCTTGCCGATCTTTTCAATAGAGCATTTCAAATGAATGGGTTTGGTTTTGTTAGAACACCTAAAAATTGGAAATGGAGATATTTCAATTCACCCGGTTTTGAAGCAGAAATGATCCAAATCGCTGAGGATATTGATAGTAATAAGATTGTCGGAATGATCTGTGTAAATCCAGTTGAAAAAATTAATTTAAATGGCATAACATATCTGAATGGTAACATCAATGATGTTTCATGTCATCCAGATTATATAAGACAAGGAATAGCTAAAAAATTAATGGAAATGTCAATAGACTATATGCAGAAAAAAGGATGTGATATCTCATTATTACTTACAGGTTTTAATGGTTTTCCAAGAAAAAGATTATATTCAAAGTTTGATTATAAAGATTTTGATAAATTTTTTGGTTATGTGAGCTTTCCTAACTTATATAAATTAATACGGGACTTACCAGCTACTATCTTTCTTTTTCCGGCGTTATTTACTTTTTCATTTATTCCCCGGTTAATTAATAAAATTTGTATCAAATTAAAATCACATTTTAAAAGATTTAGCTATGAAATTGTATATAATACTAATCATTTTGAATATATGAAATCTGTCAAGAAAGTTTTCAAGAATATTTATTCAGGTTATCCCTCCTTTGACAAAAGAAAAACAATTTGGGCAAGAATTAAAGTACCATCAAAAAGACATAAACCTACTTATATTATATTTAAAAAAAATGGTAAAACCGTGGGAGGAGTGATTTTAACCCATTCCAACGTTTATTCATTTAAATATGGTTTGAAAATTAGAATGGGTATTACACATGAATTATTTTTGGATAAAACTCAATTTAATAGTGAAAAAGAGTTTAGATATGGTTATCTCTATTTAATCGATAAAATTTTAAAAGCAGCAAGTCGTAGATTTGTTGGTTTGTTATTGATTGAAGTAAGCTCTAAAGATTATATATTTAGAAGATGTTTAAAGGCATATAATTTCTTCAAATTTCAAGACCATAGCATTATGATGTTAAAATTAAAAGATGAATTAAAAATCTCGAAACCAGAAAAAAGTCTTTTTGTACCAACGTATCTCTCCTTAGGATTCCCATAGAATAAATAGAATAATTTTATCTGAAAAAGTAAAAATTGGACTCTTAAAGAGATTTATATTTTCTTTAATTTTTGAAATTAGAATAAGAAAGAGTTGAATTACAAATGAGTAAGGTTTTTAAATGGAAATATAATGACTTCTTTAGTAATCAGTTAAGAAGAGAGAAATTAGTTAATATGCTCTTATGTGAAATAATATTCCTAAAAACACAAATCAATAAATACAAATTAAATGATCCGGAAAATCAAATTAAAACAGGCTTAAAAAAACTCGAATATCTCTTAAATGTTTTAAAAAATAATGATAGTGAGTTAACTGATTTAGATTTTGATAAAATTATCAGGTTTATCTATGAAACCTTTAAAAATATTATAGAGAACCTAGAATAAAAAAAATTATTTGTAAAAAATTGTAAAAATATTTAAATTACATCTTAACCATGTCTCCTAAAAGAGCCATCAGGGTTTCCTTTTTAGGTGCTCCCTTCATTAATTCCCTAATTCTTTCGGCGATTAATTGTGGTGTGAATGGTTTGTGCTCATTTTTGATTTGATTAACAGTATGCCATCCTTGGAATAGCATAATTCGATCACCAACAACTCTAAAGACTTCTCCGCTAATTTTATTAGCGTTATTCGATGCTAAAAATGCAACCATCGGTGCCACGTTCGATGGGTGGAAAACATCCATCCCTGTTTCATCAAGTTTTTCCATAAATGTGGCTGTTTGTGGGGTAGCATCTACAGTCAAACGAGTACGTGCTAAAGGAACGATACAGTTAACTGTAGCATATTTCTTAAGCTCCATTGAAGAAATTATAGTGAAAGCAGCAATTCCTGCTTTAGCTGCACCATAATTTGTTTGCCCCATATTTCCTAATAAGCCAGCATCCGAAGCGGTATTTATAATTCTACCAAAATTCCCAAGTGAATCATCTTCTTTACCTTTCATTCTAAAATACGCAGCTGCGTGACGTGTCATATTGAAAGTGCCCTTTAAATGCACAGCAATAACATCATCAAATTCTGCTTCAGTCATGTTAAATAACATTCTATCTCGTAGAATTCCGGCATTATTAACTACAATATCTAGTTTTCCAAATTCAGAAATAGCTTGATCAATCATTGCTTTAGCATTATTAAAATCCGTAACTGAATCATAATTAGCTACAGCTTTTACTCCCAATTTCTTAATTTCCTCAACAACTTGATCTGCAACTTTAGTTTCAGCTCCAGAACCATCAAAACCAGCACCCAAATCATTGATTAATAAATTGCACCCTTCCTTAGCAAGTGCTTTTGCTTCTTCAAGCCCTAAACCACGTCCAGCGCCAGTAATTATTGCTACTTTACCATCTAACATTCCCATTTTTTAATTTCAACCTATTTTTTTTATTATTAATTTATTTTTTTCTAATATACAATAATTAGAAATGAATTTTAAAACTTAAAAAATTTTGAGAATTTATATTTATAATTCTGTAAGATAATTTAAATTTCAGATAAGGAAAATTAATGGAACTTATAACCCATAGTTTAACGGGTGTAATTATTCAAATTTTATGTTTTAAGTTTTTAATTTTTCCTATAAATCTCATACTTACGATAGTATTTGCGTTTTTTTCACATTTTATTATAGATACTTTAGCTAAATTGACTTACCATACTCCAGAATCACTGAAAGAAGATAAGTTTTGGTTAATTTGGCATATTATTATTTTAATATCTTCTGCATTGGTAATAATTTTATTTATCGTTTCTTTTTGGTTAGGTATCTTATTTGCTAATTTAGTAGATATTTGGGATTGGCTAATTTTAAGAAATATTCGAAATAGGAAAAAAAGCTGCTTAAAATTCGTAGCCACACTTTTTACAAACGTGTTTCTTTGCGTACATAGGAATGTGGCCAACATATGATAAGACTTTTGACTTATATTCAACTGTCTTAATATTTCCGCCCACGGCACGGCACATCGGACAAGTAATTCTCTCATCGCCAGCAAATCCTCCCGCACCCATCTCAGCTTCTCGTGCTAATTGTGTTTCTAACTTTCTTTTTGTTTCTTTTTTCTTTTCTTGTTCTAACTTTTGAGTTTCTAAAGCTCTTAATCTGTTATCTGCTTCTAATTTTTCTTTATAATAATTGATTGAATTAATTAATTGACCCGCTTGTTCATTCCATCCTATTGCTTCAAACCTTTTTTTCGCATCTATATAAATATTAATTATTTCTTGAAAGGGAGAAACAATGTTTAAAATTCCATCCTTCTTTTTAACTTCATATTCTTGAGCCAATCTCTCAGCTTTATTAATTAAATTAAATATAGCTTCAGAATCTTTTGTCTTCTCTTTCTTAAACTTTTCAAGATCGATAATTTTTTGCTCTCTAGCAAATGGTACTTGTTCAGGTATATATTTAGCTCTTGCTTCCTCTAATTTTGCTTTTTCTAATTTTTGTTTTTCTATTTCTCTTAAATTTCCATCTCTTGCTTTCTTCTCTTTGTAAAAGTTGATAGTGTTAAGAAGTCTATGCGCTTCTTCTGCCCATCCTACTTGTTTAAATAGATTTCTTGCTTTTTCATAATTAGAAATAGCTTTATCATAAGGATTTTGGTAAATAAGAATGTCTTTTTTTAAGCTTAATTCATAGCTCTTTACCTCATTCTCTGCCTCGTTTATAAGAGTCATTGCTTCATCTAGCAACTGTTCATCCTGCGTATCTCTCTTTTCAACTTCTTCTAATTTAGCCATTTTTGGTAGTTTAACCCCTTCCAACAAGAGATTATCAGAACTCTGTTCAAATACTTCTTTTTTCGTTTGTTTTAATTCTACTCCAGATGTAATATAATTAACTTTTGCTTCTAGTTCAGCCAACTTTTCATCTATTGCTTCTTTATAGGTCGTTTCAAAGTCGATAAATTCTCTTAGGGCCTCTATTCCATATCTACTTTCCCATTTTTTATCAGCAATTCGTTTTTCAATTTTTTTGATATTCATGAGATCGACTGGAGTGAATTTCACGCCATCCTTAGGGGTCATCTTCATCTTCATAAGATTGAGTAAATAACTTAAATCATATTCTAAGGATTCGGGTGCAGAGTATTCTTTTGCTAAGCTAAGCGGTTTCTTTAAGG
>JBATUM010000196.1:0-8110 GCA_049671145.1 Promethearchaeia archaeon | reverse complement strand
AGAAAAAAAAATCATAACTAAAGTTGATTTTGAAAAACTTTATGCCTTAAACAATAGTCATGTATTAAGGATTATAAATGAATTCATTGATTTGTGTAAACCAAGCAAGGTTACAGTTATTTCAGATTCAAAAGAAGATATAGAATATGTAAGACGTAAAGCTATAAAGATTGGTGAAGAGAGTGAATTAGCTTTAGAAGGACACACGGTTCACTACGACGGATTTTTTACAATGGCTAATCATGATCAAGCCAGAGATAAAGAGAATACACAAGTTTTAGTTCCTAAGGAACAACAAGGCATCTATCCCTGGATAAATACAATGGAACGGGAAAAGGGGTTAAGAGAAATCTTTGAGTTCATGGATGGAATTATGGAAGGTCATGAATGTTTGGTTCGATTTTTTTGTTTAGGTCCAAAAAAATCTGAATTTTCCATCTTAGCTCTTCAATTAACAGACAGTTTTTATGTTGGGCATTCTGAAGATTTGCTTTATAGAGCAGGTTATGAAGAATTTAAAAGATTGAATGGGTCTGATAATTTCTTTTATTTTATACATTCTTCAGGTGAATTGATGGGAGCCCCTCCAGTTACAAAAAATCTTGAAAATCGGCGAATTTATGTGGATTTAAAAGGTGGCAGAGTTTTATCAGTAAATAATCAATATGCGGGAAATTCTCTTGGTCTTAAGAAGTTAGCATTAAGATTAGGGATATTTAAGGCAAATAATGAGGATTGGCTAACAGAACACTATTTTATTATGGGACTTCATCCAAAAGGTAAAAATCGAATAACTTACGCTTGTGGTGCTTACCCAAGCGCATGTGGAAAGACATCTACGGCAATGCTTCCAGGACAAACAATTGTAGGGGATGATATTGCATATATTAAAAAATGGGATGATGGTTACTGTCATGGAGTAAATATTGAACATGGAATTTTTGGCATTATCAAAGATGTTAACTTAAATGATGATCCGGAAATCTTTAAAGCACTTACTGCTCCTAGAGAAACTATTTTCTCAAATGTATTGATTAAAAACGGTACTCCTTATTGGTTAGGCGATGGAAGAGTACCTCAAGTAGAAGGCTTTAATTTTTCTGGAGAGTGGTATAAAGGTAAAAAAGATGAAAATGCGGTAGAAATCCCTTTTGCACATCCCAATGCTCGTTACACTATAAGGATTAGTGAATTACTTAATGCTGATCCAATGTTAAATGAACCTAATGGTGTCCCTATTGATTTAATTTTTTATGGAGGTAGAGATTCAGATACTATGCCTCCTGTTCTTGAAAGCTTTGATTGGGAGCATGGAGTTTTCCTTGGGGCTTCAATCGAATCTGAAACGACTTCAGCAACCCTTGGACAAGAAGGTGTAAGAAAAATGCAACCTATGGCTAATTTAGATTTTCTAGTAGTTCCATTGGGAAAATATTTAGTAAATCATCAAAGATTTGGACAATCCTTAGATTTTCCCCCTAAAGTATTTGCTATGAATTATTTTTTAAAAAATAAGGAAGGAAAATATCTGAATGGGATTCTTGATAAATTGGTATGGGTTATGTGGGCAGAATTACGTGTTTATAGTGATATTAGTGCAATTGAAACTCCAATTGGTTATATTCCAAAATTTGAAGATTTAGAATTACTGTTTAAGAGATATCTTGATAAAAATTATACTGAAGATGATTATATAGAACAATTTTCAATAAGAGTGAAAAATTTAATAGAGAAACTTGAGAGAGTAGAAGAGATGTATAGAAAAGAGAAAGATATGCCTAAATTCTTCTGGGATATTTTAAATGAACAAAGAAAAAAACTCAATAAAATAAAAGAGGAAAAAGGAGATATACTTTCACCCAAAGATTTATCCTAAATATTATTTTAAATTTTTAACAAAATTTTTATTTATTAAAGTTCATTAAATTTTACTAAAATAGTTAAGTGGATTAAAATGGGTGCAGATGGGATAACATATACCACAGCAGAATTTAATACTATAATAACTATGTTAGGATGCCTATGTGCTACGGTTCAATTAGCAACAGGATGGTATGCTGCGTTTAAAAAGAAAAAGATAGGACTGATAAAAACTAATGATATACTATTTCGTGCTCATAGAGCTTTTGGGAGCTTTGCTACGACACTCTATTTTCTTGGGTTATTTGCGGGAGTAACAGGATTTATAGGTGCGCTCATTTTTAATATACCACCCTTTGAAGGAACCGATCCAAGTTTTAATATTCATGTTTGGCCGAGTTTTGCAGTTGTGATTGTAATTATTTGGAAAACTTATTTATCATATTTTAAGAAGGCATCAATTTATAAGAAAGGTAAATGGTTAGGTATTGCTACTTTTATTGCTTGGGCTTTTACCTGGATAAGTTCTGCCTTTTCTTATTATTTACGAACAATGCCCCCCAATGAACAACATCGCCCTCCAACTTACTTGCTACCATTTGAATTATTATGGTTGCAAATTTTAATGCCATTCCTAATAGGTTCAATTATTGGTTATCTGATAATACGATCTGCAAATATACTCGAGAAAAAAAAAACAATTAGAACGGCGAATAGATTAAATTAAAAGCTTTAATCCCTCTTTTACTTTATAGGTTCGATTAGCTCGATCTATTTCAATAAATCTTTTAATTTCAAGATTATTTAATAAATCTCTCATCTGAATTGTATTTTTCTTCAATTTTTCGGTTAAACCTTCAATATTATTCTCATATGTCCGAAGAATCTCTATTAATGATGAATAATTTTCATATATTTGATTAACAAGCTGCTTTAAAACATTGTCAAGATTCTCTCCAGTTCTAGTACTAGTTGGAAAAATTACTGTATCTTCTGGTAAATAATTTTGGGCGCGAACCACTTCAGAGTGTCGTGCTCCTGCGATATCTTGTTTGTTTGCTAAAAATATTATTGGTATATCTTGACTAATAACTTTTCTTATAGAATTTAGAATTATAATACCATCTTCATCTTTCTCAGGATGAGCAGCGTCGAAAATAAAAATAACTCCATCAGTTCCCCGTAAAACTACATCTCTCATCACATTAAATCTTAATAAACCAGGAGTTCCAAAAAGAAACACATCAAAACCATTTAATCTTACAGAACCTAAATCCATCCCTACAGTATATAATTTATTATCTCTTGCTTTCGCTTCAATGTTTAATGCATTCTCGTCAAAGTGTTTAATAAACGATGATTTTCCACATTGTAATGGTCCTGATACAACGATCTTCATTTTGTCGGACTAAACTTCTCTAATATAGTTTATTATTGTTTTATTAACTCTTTTTGTTTTATTATTTCGATTAATATATAGATAATATGAGTCTGTCATATAATCATTAATTTGTAATTTTGAAGGGATCCCTAACTAAGATTTACTAAACTAATTATTGTTTTATTTTTTATATTACTTAGATAACAAGGCTTACCTTTAATGGCAATTTGTGCTACTTCTCAACCATTAACAGGGATTTAAAATTAAAGATTTAGATAGGATTAAATAATAGTATGGAATAATATTAAATTAATTCAAGAAAAGCAATTGCTTTTTTTACGGTGCAAATGAAGTGGAAAATTTAGCAAAGTTAGGTAATCCACCAGAATTCTGGGATTATTTTTACCAAATATCTAGAATCCCAAGGTGTACAGAAAATGAAGCCCAAATAAGGGAGTTTATAAGGAAAGAAGCTGAAAAGTTCGGATTTCCTGTGGAAATTGATCAAGTAAAAAATATCGTGGTAAAAATTCCATCAAAAGTGCAAAACACAGATAGACAATTAAAAATAATACTACAATGCCACATGGATATGGTATGTAATAAGATTGAGGGAGTGCAACACGATTTTTCGAAAGATCCATTAAAATTGAAAATTATAGATGAAGATGACGAAAAGTGGTTAACTGCGGAAGGTACAACTCTGGGAGCAGATAATGGTGTAGGTATTGCGTATCAACTATCAATAATGAAAAAAGTGTATAATGGAGAGCTGAATTTTGCTCCTTTAGGATTAGATTTGTTATTTACGGTAGATGAGGAAGGGAAAGGCACAGGGATACTTCAATTAGATACTAATTTAATTAGCGGAGATTATTTAATAAATCTTGATGCAGAAGATGATAATGAGATTTTAATAGGATCCGCTGGGCTTATCCATAATATAATTGAAATAAAAATAAAAAGAAAACCTTTAAAAGGTATTGAAACTGAAATTACCCCGGTTAAAATTGCCCTAGGAGGGTTAATAGGTGGGCATTCAGGAGGGGATATTAATAAAGGGCGTGCTAATGCGATAAAACTTCTCTCACAGATATTATGGAAACTTAATAAGGAATTCAAAATTTATGTTAATTCTTTAAACGGAGGGACTCATCAAAATGCTATACCTAGAGAATCTCAAGCAGTAATTTATATTGAAAAGAACAACTTTTCTAAATTGAATTCTTTTATTCAAGATATTTTTCACTACATAAAAGATTCATTCGATGGAATTGAAAAAAATATTAAAATTTCTGTTCAAAAATTACCTGATTATTCAGATTATACCAGTTTGCAAGAAAATTTTCAGAATAAATTCCTAAATTTTTTATATATTATACCAGATGGACTGATTTCAATGCATCCAAAAATTAAAGATTTAGTTCAGACTTCTACTAATTTAGGAACATTAACTACAGAAGAAGATCGAATAGTTTTCCAATTATTTCAAAGAAGTTCTTCTAAATATGAAAAATATGTATTAAATGAAAATATTTTTAATCTTTTAAACATGATAGGCTTGAAATTTAAAATATTATTTGATTTAGATTATCCAAATTGGTCTCCAAATTTTAATTTAAAATTTTTGAATTTAGCACGAGAAGTATATCAAAAATTATTTAATATTGATGTTAAAATCAACGCAACACATGGAACTTGTGAATGTAATTCTTTTACGGAATATTACCCTAATATGGAAATGATAGCGATAGGACCTACAATCAAAGATTGTCATTCTCCAGATGAGCGGCTAAAAATTAGTAGTGTTGAAAAAATTTGGAAATTCTTGATAAATTTGCTTAATAACTTAAAAGATTTTAAAAAAGAGTTGAAAGATTAGTTTGCCAGTTTCCTATATTTATAAAAAAATGATTCGTGATGAGATTAAAAAACTTACCAAACCGGTTACATTAAAAGTATTTACATCATCAAATAATCTCCAAGAATCTGTATATATGATGGATACGTTGGATATTTATCAAAAAAATTCTAATGGAATGCTGAAAATCGAAGAGTATAAATTAGAATCTAATTCCGAATTTGCTAAAGAGTATGATATCCAACGAGTACCTGCGATTTTATTGGTGAATAATCAAGACATAGAAATTATACGTTATTTAGCGGTACCCATGGCTGCGGAAATCCAACCATTTATACAGGCATTAATGGTATTTACTGGAACTCCTAATTATTATGAAACTATTATAAAGCAAAGCCTAAGTAAAATGAATCCTCTAGTTATTAAGGTATTGATTACAGATTCTTGTGCTTATTGTCCTACTATTTTATCAATCTGTAGCCAGTTCGCATTAGCATCAGAAGGTAAAATAAGGACGGTTATAATAGATATTATGGCACATTCTGATATTGGTGAGCAATATAATGTATCAACTGTTCCATATTTAATCATTAATGAAAAAAAAAAGCTAAAAGGCACTATTACTGCAGAGGAGCTTTTAAAAGAACTACTAGAGTGCTAGTTTGAAATGAACTTTTCTTTTTGACAAAAAATCATCAAAAAGTTAGAATTTTTTTATTTTGAAAATTTAGTGAAAAGTAATTTTTCTTGTCATTGAAATTTTCTAAGACAGAGGTCTGATTGTTTAATTTAACTTTTTTTAATTGAAAAGACTACTAAAATCAATCAATAATTCCGAATTCGGTATTTTTTAACTTAATAATTTTTTAATTTCGGATAAAAAATAACAGAAAAAAAACGATTATGGAAATATTTATATAGACGCATTTTATAATAAGTAAATTATAAAGAAATTAGTTTAATATTTAAACAATTATTTTCAAAAAGGAGCGAAGATTTTAGAAAAACAACGAAATATAATAAAAAAAAATGGAAATATGCAAAAAAATGATCAAAATTGATGAAAAATGGCAAGTAGCAGTATAATGGTTATTGGTGGTGGAATTTCAGGGATAGAAGCAAGTCTTACATTGGCTGAGCAAGGATATAAAGTAATTCTTGTAGAGAAGACATCTTCTGTTGGCGGTCGAATGGCGCAGCTAGATAAAACTTTTCCGACATTAGATTGTTCAATATGTATTCTAGCACCAAAAATGGTTGAGGTATCTCGTCATCCAAACGTTGAACTTTTAGCATATTCTGAAGTGCAAGAAGTAAATGGAGAAGCTGGAAATTTCAATGTTAAAGTACTCAAAAAAGCTAGATATGTTGATTGGGATACATGTACAGGATGTGCAGCCTGTCAAGAGAAATGTCCTATGAAAAAAATACCTAGTGAATTTGAGGAAGGGATGGGCAATCGTACAGCGATTTACATTCCCTTTCCGCAAGCAGTTCCAAGGAAAGCCGTTATAGATGCTGAAAAATGTCTGTACCTAACAAAGGGAGCTTGTCAATTATGCGAAAAAGAATGTGAGGCAGGAGCAATTAATTTCGACATGAAAGACGAAGTAGTTGAGTACAATGTAGCATCAATCATTACAGCGACTGGTTATGATCAAATAGATCCTGCTATTTTAGATCGATATCACTTTGGTGAATATCCTAACGTTATTACTGCTATGCAGTATGAACGTTTACTGAGTGCTTCGGGTCCTACTGGTGGAGAATTATTACGTCCATCAGATAAGGAACATGCTCATAATATAGCATTTGTTGCTTGTGTAGGATCTAGAAATGAGGATATATGTGCTTATTGTTCTAAATTTTGCTGTATGTACATGGCAAAAGAGGGGGTAGTAACACGAGAACACGCCCCAGACACAGATGTTACTATTTATTTTAATGATATTAGAGTAATTGGTAAAAACCAAGAAGAATTCATAGAAAGAGCTAAAGATGAATATAATTTACATTATCACCATGGAATTCCTGGAGATGTTCGAGAAAATCCAGAGAATCATAATTTATATGTGAAAGCGGCTAATTTAGATACTAGTGAAGTAGAGACAAAAGAATTTGACCTTATCGTACTTGCTAATGCTGTAACCCCAAGAAAAGATGCTGAAAAATTAGCAGAAATTCTGGATATTGAAAGGAATGAATTAGGATTTTTTAAAACGAAGGATTCTACGGAAGATTTAAAATCTACTAAGAATGGTGTGTATGTAACTGGTTCTTGTCAATCTCCTGACGATATAGCAAATTCAGTAGCAAAAGCTGGAGGTGCTGCTGCTTTAGCGGCTTCTCACGCAGTCCCTCTAAGTGAAGAAGAAACTAAAGTAGAGTTACCACCATTAAATCCAATAAATCCTAGAGATGAGCCCCGTATTGGAGTATTTATTTGTAGGTGTGGCATTAATATTGCAGGCTATATGGATGTACCCCTTTTGGTAGAATATACTAAAACGATACCAAATGTAGTTTATTCTATGGAAAATAAGTATAGCTGCTCTCAATTAACACAAGATATTATTAAGGAAAAGATTAAAGAACTTAACTTAAATAGAGTAGTAGTAGCTGCATGTACCCCTAGAACTCATGAACCTCTTTTCCAAAAAACAATACGAGAGGCAGGTTTAAATGAATATCTCTTTAATTTCGTGAGTATTCGGGAATTGGATTCATGGGTTCATATGAAAGATAACAAAAGAGCTACAGATAAAGCAAAAGATCTAATAAGAATGGGAGTGGCACGGGTAATTCAACAGAAACCTGAATATAAAATTAAGGGAAATGTGGTTCCAGAAGCTTTAGTAGTAGGTGGGGGCATTACCGGAATTAGTTCTGCTATAGAAATTGCAAATAAAGGATATAAAGTTCATCTTGTCGAAAAAGAAGATAAATTAGGAGGACAATTGAACCAAATCTACAAAATTAACTTTGATCGAATTGATTCTAAGGAATAT
>JBATUM010000195.1:0-2146 GCA_049671145.1 Promethearchaeia archaeon | reverse complement strand
CAGTTAGAGGAATAAAATTTAAAGAACGAACCCACTCAACGCCTCTCTCAAAAACCTGAGGTAAAGTACGGGATCCTCCCATTACATCAACTATATTTAATCCCTGGAGGGGAAAATAGAAATGAATATTAAGGCAGTATTCAGGACGCCCACTACTTGATTCTAATCGCGAAACAGGTAACGATGAACTATTTGTTGCTATAATCGCTTTGGGCATTGCTTTTTGACCAATTATTTTAAATATCTCTCGCTTAAGTTCAATTTTTTCTGGAACCGCTTCAATAATTAGATCTGCTTCTTTAATAGTTTCTTCTATACTCTTCTTTTGTTGAATATCATTTGCACACTTTTCCCATTTATCCCAAGGAATTAATGGTTGAATTTTTTTACTTCTTAATTCTGAGCGAAGTTTTTCAAAATTTTCCCTAAAAGCTCCTTCTTTAGAGTCATAAACCTTAACTTTATAATCATTATATACTGCTATCATGGAAATCTGCGTTCCTAACGTACCAGCACCTATGATAGCAACTTTTTCAATAAGATTCGAAACTTTAGTCATAATATAATATTCGCAAGGGCTAATATAAAATTAATATTTTGTATGATATAGCCAAAAATCCGTAAAGTTACAAATAATAAAGCAAAGAATTGGTATATCTTTATTTCAATTCTTCCCGTGCAATAATTAAGTTTTGTATCTCTGAAGTCCCTCCTCCAATTTGGAAGAACTTTGCGTCTCTCATATACCTTTCAACGGGGTATGTGTCTGTATAGCCATCACCACCATGGATCTGAACTGCTTCTGATGTAATTTCTACAGCAGTATTACTAGAGAAGGTTTTTGCCATTGAAGCCTCTTTTGTGATATCAATTTTCTTTTCTTTTAATGCTGCTGCACTATAAGTTAATAATCTGGCTGCTTGAAGTTTTGTAGCCATATCCGCAATTTTTATTCTTATTAGTTGAAAGGAAGAAATAACTTTATTAAATTGAACTCGATTTTTAGCATAACTTTTCGAATCTTCTAAGGCCGCTAAAGAAATGCCATTACACTCGGAACTTAAAGTTAATCTCTCTACATTAAAAGTATCCATTAGACTCTGAAAGCCTATTCCCTCTTCTCCTATAAGATTTTCTTTAGGTACTTCCACGTCATTAAATTGAAGAATTCCATTATATATTCCATTAACCCCCATTAATTCATATGGATTTTCAATAGTTAACCCAGATGTATCTTTTTCGACTATAAAAACACTCATAGCATTTCGGGGATTAATCTTTGGATTTGTAATACTCCAGACAAAGTAGTAATCAGCAATTCCTGCGTTAGTAATAAATTTTTTTGAACCATTTAGAATATAAAAATTCCCAGTCTTTTTTGCGATTGTTTTAATTCCTGCTACATTTGAGCCAGCTTCTTCTTCAGTTACACAAATACTACAAATTTTTTCTCCTCTTGCTATTTTTTTTAGAAAATTCTCTTTCTGTTCTTCATTACCATATTTATTCAAAAGGTATCCATCTAAAATGCATGGTGTCCGAGTAACTGACACTGCAACGTTAAGTCTTGAAATTTCTTCTGTAATTTGGCAGTGTCCAACCATACCTAAATCTGTACCACCATATTTTTCAGGGATTAAAGGTCCAAAATATCCTTCATTTCCCATTTTTCGAATTAAAGAAAGTGGAACTTTCTTTTGGTTATTAATATCATTTTTAAACGGTTCTAATTCTTTAATTAAAAAGTTTTTAAGTTTTTCTCGTAATCTATAATGTTTTTCAGTAAAGAATATGTTGTTCATGGAATCATCTCTAATTTTGTAAACTTATTTAACTAATAATAAAGATTTTTTATAATTTTTGATTGTATAATTAATCAATAATTCATCAAAATATCTTATAAGTGATTAGGTTGGATCAAGTCTTATGCGAAAATTGTGGTGATGAAGCTCCTGAGGGAATTGTTTATGAGTGTGTTGATTGTTTTACCCCATTATGCGATAACTGCGCAAATGTTTGTAAAAACTGTGGAGCTTATATCTGTGATGGATGTTATCATTATCATAAGAAAAAAAGTTATTGAATGAAGGGCTCTTACATCTTAGTAATACTGCTTGAAAGAAAAAAGATTATTAAAATCGGCTCA
>JBATUM010000194.1:0-18052 GCA_049671145.1 Promethearchaeia archaeon | reverse complement strand
ATTTACAATGTGACTTTTACCCTTTTTCACTAAATTAAAATAGTTGCCTTTTAACTTTAAAAGGTTTTTCGTTTCAAGCCATGCTTTCTCATAATTTATCTTGCTTTTATGCTTTATTTTTTCAGTTTCAAATGGCATTGGCATCGTTATAGAGATTTTTCTGTTTTATTTATTAAATTTGACATTGTTTTCTATGCATGTTTTTAATTCATTCATTTGTAGAGAAATTGAAATATCTCCTCTTGTTTTTTCGATTATACCTCTTGCTCTATCTGTTTTCTGTCTTAGATCCTGAGCTAATCCAGAAGGATAATCTAGTGCAAATAAATAAGAATAAATTTCGTCCATAGTTTCTAAAATTTTATTTAAATCTTGAATCTGTGAATTTCTTATATTATCTAATGCATATCTTCTTAATTCCCCAACAACGTCGGCTAAACCAAATGCATAATTCAATGGATTAATATTCAATTCGCTAGGTTTTGGTAATTCTTCATTAGCTACAATTGAGTAGAAGGTTACTGCTTCAGCATATTCTTGCTCAGGAGTTTTTAAATACTTAAAAAATGCTCCAGGATTTTTATTTACAATTGAAACGAGTTTTTCATGAACACGTTTAATACTAGTTAATTTCTCATGATACTGTTCATATTCTTTTCTATGAATATTTTTAATTGCAATACTACAATCGCGAATAATTGTTCGAGAAATTTTTAATATTTCTTCCCGGTCTAGATCTAATTTATCTAATGCTTGTATGAGTTCTGAAAAAATCTTTTTAAGATTCATTCTAATAGATAACTATTTTAGTAATAATTAATTTGAATTTAAAATATAATTAATTATCAAAAGCTAGAAAAATATTTAGAATTTTTTGTTAGAGATTTCATAATTAATTAACCAATCAAAATAACAATGAAAATTTTATTAATTCATTCAGATGGCGTAAAAGTAATTAAGAACAAACCTGCCACAAGTGAACCACAAGAATTTCCAGAAGATTTAATCGAGATGAAAGGTTTGATACTTGTTGCTTATGTTTCCGTTGAAGATCAGGATACTTATGACACAGATTTGATTGCCAAGCAGGGGGCTGATGTAATTGAAGAAGCTATACTCCAAATAACAAATTTTCCAGAGAGAGTTAGAGAAAAGAATGAAGAAATACGAGATTTCAATAAGAAGATCGAGGAAGGTAAGACCAAAGGAAAGCAAAGAAAATTTTTCGAATTAATTAGGGATAGAAGTATCTACCGTGTTGATAAAGTATTAGTTTATCCTTGGGCTCATTTGAGCAAATTCCTTAGCAATGAAAAAAATGCAATGGAAGTTTGTCCCAAAATCACTAAATATTTAGAAGAGAAAGGTATTGAGGCAAAATTTTCTCCTTTTGGATGGTATAAGTCATTTGAAATTAATTGCATAGGTCATGAAGTAGCTGAAATGTATAGAGATGTAAAATTGGCAATTACACCTGAAGAACAAATAAAGAATTCCGTCTTCAAAGTAATCACTCCTACAGGTAATGAACTAGATATAAAATTCGATGATGAGCATGAAGTTCTTCCATTTAAGGAAATTAAAGATCAAGATTTCTATATGTTTTTAAAATCTGAACTTGGATCTAGGAGGGTGGATAAATCAATAGAACCTGCTCACATAAAAGTGATGAAAGATTTTGAATTAGTTGATTTTGATCCAAATACCGATGCTGGAAATTTAAGATGGTATACGAAAGGAGTAATAATGAAAAATTTGATAAAAAATTTCGTTGAGGATAGGCTAATCGATTACGGAGCAATACTTATTGATACTCCGATAATGTACACAGTTAAGAATAAAAAGCTAACTGCTCAAACAGCAAGATTTCCCGCTAGAAGTTATTGGCTTGAATCTGGAAGTGATAGATATTTACTGAGATATGCTTCAGATTTTCTTTTATTTGATTTATTCTCATCCATGAATTTAAAACCTCAATATTTTCCTTTAAGGGTTTATGAATGGGAACAATATGCATTTAGACGGGAATTAGAAGGAGAACTTACAGGGTTGCGGAGGTTACGTGCTTTTATAATGCCTGATATGCATAGTTTATGTAGAGATTTAGATTCTGCGATAGAAGAATTCAAAAAACAATATTTCTTAATAAAGAATCTTGAAAAAGACTTAGGAGTGAAAACATTTGTAATATTTAGAGCTACCAAAGATTTTTATAGAGAGAATAAAGCCTGGATAACAGATTTAATAAAAACAGAAGATGCTCCAGCTTTATTAGAGTTATGGGACGAAAGGTATTATTATTATGTATTAAAACTTGAGAGAAATGTTCTTTCTGCTGAAAATAAAGATGCAACATTAGCAACAAATCAGATAGATGTGGAGAGTTGTTTAGATTACATGATAGATAAAGATGGAAAAAAGAGACAAAAATATAATATCTCGTTTATAGATACCGATGGGAAAGTTAAGCATCCTATGATATTACATAATTCTCCGACGGGAGGTATAGAAAGACTTTTATGGGGGTTAATTGAATCTGCTGTTCGAAATAAAGATAAATTAGTTCCAGGTTTTAAAACATGGTTATCTCCTATTCAAATAAGAATTATCACTGTAAGCAATGAACAAAATGACTATGCTGAAAAGCTTTTAAATCTTATAAGTGAAAAATCATATCGAGTAGATTTTGATGATCGCGAAGAAACTGTTGGTAAAAAAATAAGACAAGCAGAAGTTGAATGGATTCCATATATTATTATAGTAGGGAAAAAAGAACAAGCATATAAAACAATCTCAATAAGAAAACGACTAATAGGTAAGCCTTTTGGACCAAAAAAAGCAACTTCAGAGCAAATAAATGATATAAAGGTAAGTAAATTATTAGAAATACTTGAAGAGGACACGAAAGGAGCTCCAAAATATAAACTTCCTAAACCTTTTCGCAAATTTTCAACAAAGGTATCTTTTAGAAAATAATTTTTATCTAAATAGAGAATAATATGGCAATTAAATGCATAATTTTTGATTTAGGAGGAGTTATTGTTGAACTTGATTTCAGTCGTTTTTTTAATGAAGTAATTACTCCATCTCCATTAAATAAACCAAGTACACCCATAATGATGGAATTTTTCCGTCAATCCGATACATATCATCAAGGTAAAGTTACTAATGAGGAATTTTATCAATTAGCTTGTGAGTTACTTCAAGTATGCTCATTAGATCAGAAAGCCTTCTATAATGCTTTTAACAGTATTATAGCAGATATCAATTTAGAAATGTTGGATTTAATAAAAACAATTAAGAAAATTAATCATGTAAAATTAATGTGCATATCAAATATTAACGCTAGTCATTGGAAACATTTAAAAAAACAAAACTGGGATATATGGAATTTATTTGATGATTTTATCCTATCACATGAAATTCAAATGACTAAACCCGATCCAGCTATATATCAATTAGCTATTAAAAAAGCAAACTGTAAACCAAAACAAATTCTATTCATAGATGATGGTTTAAATAATGTCAAAGCTGCTGAGGAAGTTGGAATAAAAGCACTCCGGTTTAGTAATATAGAAAAATTAAAAAAAGATCTTCAAATTTATAATATTAAATTGAAATAAACATCATTAATATCGAGACCAGAGTAATTATTACTCTTCTTTCACACTTTCTAAACATGCTTCTGCAATCTTTTTAAAAGCGTGTTCTACATTTTCACCTGTTTTAGCGGAAGTTTCTAAATAGTCACAGCAATTAAGTCTTTTTACTAAATCTTCTGCCTCTGATCTCTCTACTTGACGTTCTAAATCGGTCTTATTTCCAACAATTATCATTGGAATTGACTTTTTTACTGATTTTTTAATACTACTTATCCAACCAGGAAGTTTTAATAAGGAGGGTTGACTAGTAACGTCATATACGCCGAAAGCCCCGTTACTGCCCTTGAAATAGATTTGCCGAAGCTTACTAAATTGTTCCTGCCCACCGATATCCCAAAGGAGTAATCTAACATTTGTATTTTCAACTTCAACATCTTTAATTAAAAAATTTGAGCCAATGGTTTGTTTTAACTCTGGATTAAAATAATCCTTTATATATCTAATCAATAGGGAGGTTTTACCAACTCCACCTGCCCCAAAAAGAGTTATCTTAAATTTAAATGTATCTTTCTGCATTTTAATCAATATTTTTGAAGTTAGGTTATAAAAAATGGTTATTTCTAAGCGTTATATTTTTATTATTTACAAAAATGCCTTTGTATATTTGATATATTATATTATAGGTATTTATATGTTTAGCATTAAATATGATTAGAAGGCATTTAATCCGATATCGAATATTAGTTGTGTGTATTTTGTTTAAGATTTTTGTTTATTACTCCTCTTACTCATAAGAAAAAAGAGTTATGGGTAATTAGGATTTGTCCCCATGGTCTTTCTTAATTTTCTCTACAATGAGATGTGTTTCTTTTTTTACTGCGTGTGTTGTTTTTTGCCCTATTCTACCTATTTGTACCATTATCCATTCAGGACTACCAACCCCATTTGCAAATTCGATCCACACATACATCAAAAAGCCCATTAAACCCGTGAAACCAAGCCATACAAATACAAAGAACATGATATTTAAATAGGCTACGAAAAGACTAATAAATACCCAATGTACAAGAAATAGACTTAGAGAAACTTTACCATAATACACTAGCATCCTAATAAAACTATTATCTTTTTCTTTAATATCGATATAGTAAAAAAAGATTGCAATTATAAATAAAGCCCATCCTAAATTATAGCACATGTTTGAGGATCTACCTCTAATTAAAAAATCAGGCATTCCAGGAAATTTAAAACTCGTAAATGTTTGAGAATTTGCAATCCTTAGCAAGTCTAAAAAGGGATAATCTACCGCCGACAAAGTCGTAGTTGTTTGTAAGGGAGTCCCTAGAATAAAAGGATAGATCATACCCAAACCAATAAGACAAATACCCCAAAAAAGAAATATTCTAAAAAGAACTTTATAGGCTTGTTTAGTTCCGTCAATCATTGCAGCATAAAGATATTCACCAAAAATAGTTGAAATAAAGCAGATGGATAAAAACGGAATTAATGGCGTCATTGGAGCTGGTGAAACTACAATATAATGAATAATTGAAAGGAATGTATTCCCGGCTTCTTTTCCATCAAAAAGATATTGTCTTATTGTATCCGATGTAAAAATAATGAAGGTCCCAATAATTCCTCTTGTCGCTTTACCTAATTTTAAAGCGTAAAGTGAGATAATCTGTGAAAAACCAATGAATACCAAGATATTCCAGTTCCAGATCCAGTCTGGTTTGTTAAAAAGGAAAACCGTAGGAAGATTAAACAGTATCCCTATCACCATTATAACTATACCACGGGTAACAATTCCATTTCTAATAACTTTATCTGGTACAACCCCTTGCTTTCTTTTGACGCTAAAGATTACACTAAGGGCAGAAAGAAATACAAAAAGGGAGGGGCCGAGAAAATCAAGTAGAGCGTACATCATCCCATAAAGATATATCCATTGGCTATCTAACCACGCACTGCTGGTGTGAGCCATGAGGATCATCACGATTGCGAGTCCTTTGACGAAATCTATGCTCCGAATTCGCCTTGGGGACGCATAATTCTTCAGATCATCGACTGGGATTTCCTGTTTTAAGTAATCGAACAATGCGACTGAATCCATATCTACTTGTTCTTCTTGATCTGACATGATTTTTCAAAAACAGCAATTAATTTTAAGTTGAGAATTAAAAAATAAATTAATATTAATATTTATTTTTATACTATTTGAATGTTTATGTATGAAAAATCAAATATCGAGAATGTCATATGAACATCAAATCTATTTTGGATTATAGGTTGTTAGGGTTAACAGGGTCAATTTTGCTGATTATATCTCAATTTTTTTCATGGTTTTCTGGTTACTCATTAATGGAGAGATATATAATAGCTACATCTGTGGATATCTCAAATTCATTTTTATATCTTTTTCCTTTAATCAGTGGAAGTATATGTTTAATAGCTACTTTATTATTATATTTTAAATTAGAATATCGAATAAATTCAGTAATTATTAATTTTGTGGGATTTGGTTTCTTTTTGATTTTCATTTTTGAATTAATTCCTCAAGAAATAGATTATATAAGGAGCGCAGGCATTGGTTTTTATATGTCTATAGCAGGTGCTATTCTAATCTTTTTTCATAATTTAAATATCCTTTTAACAAGAGAAAAATCCAAAGAAGGGAGTTAAAAATTAAAGAAAACGAAAAAGAAAATTTAGATGAGAATGATTCTAGAAATTTGGAATCGAACTTTTACTATGCATTAGGACATGATCTTAGAAGGAGAATGATTAAAATGTTAGGAGACAATGAATTTTCTTCTTTTACTACGCTTAAAAAAGAACTAAAAGTCAGCACTGGCACAATTTATCATCACTTAGATGCATTATCTCAATTAATTGAACAAGGAAAGGATAAAAAGTATTATTTAACGGAATTAGGGAAGCATGCTTATGATTCATTACAAGATAATATTGAAAGTATAATTTCACCCGATTTCTCAAAAAAAGAATTTAATTCCCCTATTTTAAAAAGTTTGATGTTTTTAACTCCAAAAAAAATTATTAACTATGAGGAAGGTTATAAAATCTATTTAGTTATTGTTTCGATTGGGCTTTTAATATTGGGGTTGATTTTGTGTAACTTAAATAATTTATTTCCAATATTATTATTTTTTACCAATATATTCCAATCTTTTCAAAACACTAATGTAAGTTTACAGATATTTTTTAATGTATTTTTTATTATAAACTTTCTACTATATTATTTTATAAATGAAATAATCTGTCGTTTAGTTTATAAGAAAAATGAGAATTCTATTAAATTTTTAATATCTTTTAGTCTTACATTTTATCCAACTATAATATATTTAGCAATACATTATTTATTTAAGGAATTAGATTTATTAGATTATTCGGTAATAAGTATTTTAGATAACATTTTAATAATAATATTTCAAGTATGGGCATTATGGCTTCTCACTTATAGTTTAATCGTAAATAAACATCTAAAAATAGAAAATGCTTTAATAATTTCTCTATTAATTCATTATTCCGGTTTTTCAATTATATTAGCCTTGACGATTTAATAATATTGAAATCTTTCTTTTCTAATATCTTAATAATCTTGTTAATTCTCCTTTCAGATGAGGGAAGATCTTTAGTTTTCGTAGCAATAAAACAAGAATAGTAATCAGCTTGAGTTTTATCATCACTACTAAGCTTTATTGGAGGTGTAACTATTTCAGGAATATTATTTATTATTTTAGGAATGACAATTTTACTCAAATTTTCAAATGAAGTTGTTCCAGTATATTCTAGATTTAAATGACCAAATTTTGAAAATTTATAGAATTGATTTTTGTAAATATCAAAATAACTTTCGTTAAAATTTAAGATATTATTCATTAAGTTTTGCTTAACAACATTTCTAATTCCTATATATGAAGTGGTTAATCTTGGATTGATCTCGATAAAACTTAATGACCCATCCTGTTTTCGGATAAAATCTATGCCAAAATATCCATTAACGTATAATAAATTTAGCTTTTTGAAATCCTTTTTTAAAGAGATCGCGATTTCTTCCCAATTCTCTACGGGAGTATAACCTCCCAAATATTTTGACTCATGATGGGAGTTCTTTATGACGATATTTTGATGATTAATACCCACTATGATCGGGGAACATTTAGATGACGTATTTGGATTATTATTTCCTATTAATGAAACACTCAGGTCCCTACCTTCAATGAATTCTTGTAAGATATATCTTCTAGAATGATCAAGAGGATCTGGAGATTGGTTGAAAAACTTTACAATTTGATTTTCAGTTTCAAAATAATAGATTGATTCTGCTCCAACTCCATCTTCTGGTTTTATTATGATTGGAGCATCTAACTCATTCAATTTTCCACTTATGAACTCAATATCAGATCGACCTTGTTTATAAGGTACTAAAAAGGTCATTGGAGTGCAAATATTCTTCTCTTTTAAAAAATTATATGTTTTTAATTTTGAAGAGCCTAGTATAATCCCTTTTAAACCAACACTTAAAACAATCGCGTCGTTATCTAATGCGATTTTTGTAAGATTAAAAAGAGTATTTAAGAATTCTGGAGCTATTATAAAGCAAAATTTACTTTTTCTAACACATTCTTTAAACTTAGTAACAAAAATATCCGAATTTTGGACGATGTTAATAACATCAGCTTTTAAATACCTTGATAAAAAATGAATTCGAAAATCTAAAAGAGTTTCAATTTCATATTCTAAATTCTTAAAATCAGCAATTACAGATCTTAGCATGCCATATCCTTCAGTAAAGAGGGAGGCAGGAATCTTAACTTGATTGAATCCCCCTCCAGAAACAAATTCAAGGATAAAAATTGTATTTTTATTCATTATCTAATTATAAAATTTTTATTCAGAAGTTTATAAATTTAGTTGTAATTAAAAAGTTTTTATAGATTAGTTTTAAAATGATGATTTAATAATCTTAATTAACTCAAATTTACCAAAAAAACCTCTGAAAAAGATTATGTCTGCTTTTTTTACAGAAGAGTCTATGCAGAGAATACGTTATCTGCATTTTAAGATTAAAAAATTAGAAGATGCCTTAGAAAAAGAGGAAGAACATTTCAGCTTGGATGATTTGAACCTTATATTAGAATATACTAAAATATTAAATATTAATTATCAAAATCATAATCAATCTGAAATTATAAAAAAATTAGATATTAGCCCTTATTATTTAGATCCTCTTGAAAATAATCGCGAAATTGAAATAAAGGATTTAATGTTTGAATGTGCTCGTGTTTTATTGGTTTTAGCTAAAGCTTATTCTCAATTATCTGAAAGATTTGAAGGTGAGGAAGATTGGGAAAACTCGGTTGTTGCTATGGCTGAAAGTAGTAAAATTTATAAAACCGCAGCTTATTTCAGCACAGCAGTAGTCCTACAGAATGATCTTGGTAAATCACTAAACCCCGAACATCTTGAACTAATTTCGGAAGAAACTCGTGTATTAGCGCAAAGTACTGCTGCTTTACGAGAAGAAAACAAAAATAACGTTTACTTTGCCTCCAAACTTTATGCAGGTTTAAGTGCCTTATCTAAAAGAATCTTTTATTTAAAGAAGCATGATGAAAAGAAAAGACATCAGTTAAGAGCCCAATTTCATTTTGATATGGGAAAAGCATGCCATTTAAAGGCTATTGCTTCATTAGAATCATCAATCACCACAATAAATAAAGAAAAAGTTCAAAAATTACAGCAAAAAGCTAATTTTTATTATAAGAAGGCTGAAGAAATCTGGGATGATATGTATAAGGATTTACCTAATTTATCAGAAGAAGAACAGGATAGTATCCAACTAAATTTATCTATAGTCAAGGATTTACTGGTAAATAATAATATTGAATCTTTAGATTATGATGAGATTAAAAAAATACAGGATCCAGAGCCCATAGTAATTATCCCTGAAAACTTAGCTCCATTTGTCCCCAAAAATATTGTTTATTTGACCAAATTTGTGCCTAAAGATTTAAACATTAAAAGATTTAAAACATTCCAAAAGAAGAAATTAGAACAGAAAATTCCTTATAGTAAACGAGAAAAGTTAAATGACAAAAAGGCGGGAATAGTAAGAACTATTAATGAATTAAAATCTTTAAGAGAAAATAATGAAATTGATATTGAGAAATTTGCAGAACTTATGGAGAAATATTCTACTAAACTTAAAATGATTGATACTGCAATTGAAAAGTTAGCCAAACAATAATTCTCGTTGTATATTATTTCTCAAAATATAATTTGCGGTTTTTTTTTAATTCAAATTGTCTCTCAGCTTCCTCTTTGAAAATGAGGTCATATACTTCTTTCAAAATCACTCCTAATAATAAGGCTTCTATAAAAATGATAAGGCTTGCCATCAATATTTGTAAATTATGTAAATTTCTGAGAAGTAAGGAACTTACTAGAAAAATCTGTGGCACATATATTAAAGAAACAATTCCAATTCTTTTTCCAAATTTAATAATGTATTTATTATCTAATTTGAAGGTTTTATTTAACCTCAAAGCTTCTACCATGTAATAGATGCTAAAGAATATATTCACAATACTGATAATTATAATAAAATCCCTATCGGACGGCTCTAATGCAATGAAGGGCTTTAAAACAATTGAACCAATTAGAAATGTAATTGAAAAAATAAATAATACTAAAGATAATGACAATAGCCCATCATGAAAATCTTTATAATCCATCTCCTTTCAAAAATCTAAGGTTGTTCTCTCATATTTAAATAGTGTAAAAATTAAAACTTTATTAAATGTAAATGTAAAAATTATATTAATCATTATTGTTTGAGATTTATTACGATATGGCTCATTTAACCGAAGAAGAAATCGAAGATTTAAAGAAAACTCATCCTCAAAAGCGCATTTTACGTTTTATTTTTCTAGTTTGTGGCAATTTTATCATATTATTGGGATTATTGTTACTATTTACAGGTTTTGATTTTGGCATCAAAATCGAAGATATTAATATTTCTTTTATCATTGATTTATTATTTATTGTATTTGGTATGATAATCGCGTCAAAATACTTTATTGCCCCTTATTATCTTCGTGAAAATTCTCTTAAATTTGTAAATTTACGAAGTTTAAGGGAACCTGTTGATAAATCTGTAAAATTCTATTCTCTTACCATTTCAAGACTTGTAGCAGCAATTCTTATGATAGTAGGAGGGGTAATTTCTTTTTTATTTTTTGGTTTAGAAGTCGGTCATGAAGTAAAGTATGGTAGTGCTGTTGTGCTTGGAGGACCCTCCTTTTTTTATGTGACTGGACTTCCTGTTTTAGGGATTGGATTTGGTTTATTATTATATTTTTTATGATTATAGTATTTCTGTTTATTTTTTTCATTTTTATTTTCTGAAATTTCTGTTAAATCTAATATTTTTGCAAAAAGATTAAAGGAAAAATATATTTAAGTTATTATGTCTGACCAGATTAAATTGTTATTGTATATAAAGAACATGTTATCAGATCTTATTTATTTAAACTGTGTTATTGCTACAGAACTAATCAGGGTAACTGAAAATACTGCTGCTCAAAGACATGGAGAAGATTTTTTAAAACATTCTAACTGTACATCCGAGCATAATGCTATAAATGCAAATATCCTTAATGTTTTAAATAAATATTATAAAACACCAGAAGATAGCCAGAAAATGGAGACCCTAAAAAGCCATGTTTTAAATCATCTTAAAGAGAAATAATAAAATGAACGATCAGAAAGATGAGTTTGATGATTTTGTAGATAAACTTCAACAAGAGATAATAAACAAGGAACTTGAAGATTTTAATCCGTACATTGTCAAATTATTTCATGATCCTCCTAATTGGGGCAAACCATCAGACGGGAAAATTACCATATCAAATTCTTTTCAAGGAACTTGTGGCGATTTAATGCAATTTTTTTTAAAAATTGAAAATAATAAAATAGTGAAAGCAAATTTCATTACTGATGGATGTGGAGCGTCTGTGGCTGCTGGTAGTCAAACCACCTTACTAATAGAAGGAAATTCATTAAAGTTCGCTGAGGATTTAACTGCTGAAGATATAGATAAAGCTTTACTTGGATTACCTAAAGATCATAAGCATTGTGCTGAATTAGCTGTAAGAACTCTAAAAGAGTTAATAAAAAAATATAGAGAAAAAGATTTTTTATGAATGCATTAAAGATTGATAATAAAAGCATACCAGTTGGGTTGGATAATATTAATTTAAAAGCAATGTCTTGAATTTATAAAAAAGTTATAAGGATAATAGGTAATTAATTAAATTAGAGTGTTAAAATTAAATGTGAAATTAATATGGAAAAAATCTTAATAGTGGGACCAGGAAGTCAAATTCTTGGAGTAAAAATAGCTAAAGAATTAGAAATTGAAACTGTAGATACTGAGTTTAAAAACTTTCCCGATGGAGAGAATTATTTACGCTTAAATATTGAAGATGAGACCATTATTCAAGGAAAAGAAGTAATCATTGTACAATCTACGGGACCAAGTTCAAATGCCGACCAAAATAAGAGATTATTTGAGCTTGCAATGATGATTGATTCAGTTAAAAGGATTGGCTCTAGAAAAATCATAGTTGTGGTTCCTTATCTTGCCTATGCACGTCAAGATAAAATATTTAGACCAGGTGAGTGCCCATTTGCTACTACAATTATTAGAATGATAAATTCCTTCAATATTGATGAATTTTTCACGGTAGATCTCCATGAACCTAAAATTTTAGTAGATTTTTCTTGTAAGGCAATTAACGTTGATTCTATGAAACCTTTAGCGGATTATATTAAAAATTTAGGAGCTAAGGATATCGTAGTTATTTCTCCCGACAAAGGAGCTGTTGAGAGATCTAAGGCTTTTGCTAAATATTTTGGAGATGATGTGCTCGTCGAATATTTTGAGAAAGTAAGAGACGTTAAAACGGGAGATATCGTGATGTCAGGTAAATTACGTTTAAAAAATAAAGATGTAGTGATTGCTGATGATATTATAGCAACAGGTGGTACAATGGCTACGGCAATTGAGTTATCAAAAGAAAGTGGAGCTAATAGAGTATTCGCTGTAGCTACACATGCCTTAATGCTACAACAAGCAAAATATAGAATTCTAAAAGCGGGAGCTAATGAAATTATTGGCACAGATTCCATTGATAATGAATTAGCTAAAGTATCTTTGGCTAAAACAATAGCAGATTATTTAAAATTTGATTAAAAGGAATCAATAGCTATTAATTATTGTCTTGACGAGTTCTCTAGTTTTTTTTTCCATTCTTTTTATTGTTGAATTATTTGTTATCTTATAATTTGCTTCTTTCAATACGTTAATAATACCAAATCCAATTTCTCTTTTATCTCTTTCAATTATTTCTATAAAATCTTTCGAATCATCGCTTCTTTCCCGTTGGGCAATTCTTTTATATCTTAATTTATCTTTGGTTGCAATTTCGATTAAGGGAAATTTCCAATATTTTCTAAAAATATCAACTTCAATTATAGATCTAATTCCATCAATAAAAATAATATCCGCTTCTAAATTTTTAATTAAATCAACACATTTTTGAGCAATAATCCCTTCACCTTCCTTTTTTCTTAATTCTTTGGCAATTTTTCCTAAAATCTCATTAGTAGGTTCAAGATTTCTAATCTTAGCTTCAATTCTTACCACATCCCCCATATTAATTACTTTCCCTAAATCTTTAATAGTGTTTATTGCTGTTGATTTACCTGAACCAGGAAGTCCACAAAATCCAATAACCTTCATTGCTTAAATTGAAGTATAATTCAGAATAAAATAAAATCTTTATAAAAGAATAAAAATCTTTAAACTATAATTAATTTGTTAAAAAATTTATTTCATTGATTAAACGATGAATGATAGAAGCAACAAGGATCAAAATTCAAATAAAAAATCACTCAGTCAAGACAAATTTGAAGATTTAGGAGAAGATAACAATTTAAAATCTATAAGGTTGACAGAATTATCTCCAACTGATAAACTAATACAAAAATATGGAATTAATCCTGCGAAATCACCCGTTTTATTGAAGTTTAATGCCTATCGAAGAATGGTTGGATATGCAATGAGATATGCAAATAATGACTTATCGGCAAAAAATTGGCGTGAGGTTTATGGAATCCTAATCGGATCTATAGAAAACAATAAAGAAGTGATAATAAAAGATGCTATTCCAATGATTGTAGGAGATCGAGCAGGTGTAAAGTATGAAAACAAACAATATGTTGATATGGCCCAAATTGATGAATCTGTATATCAAAAGTCTATTCAAGATAAAAAGAACGATTTTATAATAGGTTGGTGGCATACTCATCCGGGGTTTAAGTTTTTTTTTAGTTCTGTAGATTGCTTAACTCAATTAGGTTATCAAATTCCAAATCCATTTGCGGTGGGTTTAATTTTTAATCATTGTGAATTAAAATCTACAGATTATTTTCTAGGAGTGGCTGCTTTACGCATGTTAAATCCAGAACAAGAAATGCTTTCTACATACGATATTATAGATTTGAAATATGAATACCCTAAAAAAGATATGGTGAAAAAAGTTACTCCAATCATAAAAGATTTAGGTAGAAGTATTACAAAAGTTTTAAAGGAATTAAAATATATTGACCAAACTTTACGTAAGAGGTATTTAGCTCAATTACAGAGAAATTATGGATTAATTTTAGTGCCTAAAAGTGATATTAAAGTAACTGATGATGAAGAGGAAGCTGAAGAGGATGAGAGATATTTATATGAATGGGATCCTGATTTCTTTAAAAAAAGTTTTAGGATTCCTAAGTTTAGAGAAAAAGTGGAAGAAGATATTAAAAAATACGAAGAATCTTTATTAGAAATCAAAAAAAGCAACGATGAAGCAAAATTTAAGGAAAAGAGAGGAAAATTTAAGAAAAAATTTCAAGCCTTTTTAGCAAAACCAAATGATTGGTATAATATATGTATTGAAGATTTCACCAAACGTATTGAAATCATTTTTCCTTATTATGATTATTTAGACACCGATGAACGTAAAATAATCGAAAATTTTGAGTCTAGAAGCTCTGAGTACTATAAAATTTTAGACTATTTAAATTCACGTTCAGAATTTAATTTATAATCAATTTTTCAACTTTTAAAGATATCTCAATTGAAAAGGAGTATTAATATTTAAAAATGTAATTCATATATATTATTTAAACAAATTTTATATTCATTGAAGTATACTTACTACTTAGACTTTTTTTGATTCAATCATAGTAAGTTTTTATTAACGAGGTTCTTTCATGGTTAATGATACCACACTAATAATAAAAAACCGTTCTGATAGAGATAAAACGATTAAAGATGCTATTTTTGCATTTTCTGGAGGGACCAAATCACTAATGATAAAAGGTGAAGGTGACGAAATTTCAACTGCAGTGGAAGTTGCTGAAATTTTAAAACATCGGATGTACCCAGGTGTAGAAATAGCGAATATTTCATTGGGAAGTCGTCCATATTATTATGATAATCGACAAGCTTATAGAGTTAAAAAGAGAGAAAAGCAAAAAAAGGATTTAATCTCAAAGATAGAAATAACACTTTCAAAATCGATTCAATAGTTGTTTAAATGTCATTTGAAAAATTAGGCCCATTATTGGGGGAAGCTAGAACTTCTGCTGTATGTGAAATTTGCAAGAATTTCATTTACAGAAGAGTTTATTATGATGAGAATTCAGAAAAGAAACAAAAAGTAATTTTCGTTTGTAAAAATTGTTTAAATAATAAAAAATAATTAATTCGAATCTAATTGTTTTTCTGCGTTTCTTTTTTGTCTTTTTTCAATAAGTTTATTCCAGTTAAAAGTCATAATAAAGAACATTAGAGTTATTGTAACCAGCAACATTAATGCTTCTGTTATTACACTTACTTTATCTTCTAAGATAGGAATAAGTGCTAAGATAGGAAGAAGTACATAGAAAAGAGTAGTTATATTTTTTCCTAACCACGCCCAAATAAGACATTTACGAAAGTTTATGGGCTTTTCTGACATGCCTAAAGCAATCCATAGAGGATCATCGGGAATAGGTAACGCAGCAGCAATAAATATATACAAATACATACTTTTTGGATGTTCTACTACTAGTTTGCCAAAACCTTGAACATTTTCAAGAGTATTATTTGCTGCAACTTTTTTTGCGCCTTTTCCAATTAAAAGACTGACGAATTCTCCTAAAGCGCTACCTAATCCACCAGCAAGAGTAATTCCTAAAATTTGCAACCAGAAATATCCATTTAGTAAAATCTCTCCCATTGTTAACCCTTGATATATATAATTTGAATAAATTGAATTTGAGAATGAAAAGAGTATAAAAGGATACGGTATAGGAAAACCAACACTAGCATTTCCAATCAAGCAAATGAAAAACGAAATTATAATAGCTAAAAAATAGCTAGTTCCTTCTGTTAAATTAGCAATATTCCTTCTTGCTTGATAAACAAGATTTTCTATTGCTGGGATTGTTAGAAATAAGACAAGATAGAGGATTATGGCTAAATAAAAAGTAATGAACACTATTGATAACTTTTTTGGTGCTGCCATAATTTTTATTCACGTTTTCATCCAGAAGATTTCGAGATTTTTGTATTTAATCCATTTGTTGCTTTCAGTAATAATTCAAGATTACCTTCTATCTTCCCAATTTTGTTTACTTTATTTGGCATTAACATATTTTCTATAACTAAAATTAATTCATCTGTTTTTGGATTATATATTATGTCGCCTTTCTCTACTTCTTTCTTGGATTTTGGATTAGTGCCTTTAAAAATTTCAACTCCTGGAAGGGTCCAATACTTTTTCCCCCCAAAACTATATCTACCTCTTAAAACAAGAGGCAAGTTCTCTAAAATTGCATCTGCAGACAAAGGAGCAAAATGCCTAATTATATTTCCTTTTAATTCGCAGATTCCAAAAAGATTGATATTTATAGGTATTTCTCCACTATCAGGCATGATTTATTTATAGAATCAATTTTGATATTTATATTATTTCAAATTAATTTTTAAAAAATTTTGTACTATGATTATTGGATTTAATAATAAGATTTAAATATTCATTTCACCATCTTATTTATTGGACAATAGTATTGCATTGGAATTGAATACAAATATTACATTCCACTGTAGAGTAAATTGCGACTATTTAACAACTTGAAATAAAGCAAAGATTTTTTTTATTTGGTGACTAAGGGTTTAATGATTACATTGAATCCAATTGTTTTTTATTATTGATTTCAATTTGTTCCTATAATGCTCTATAGAAAATTTCATAAGTTTTAATATATGCATCAATTCATAAAAACCTTTAAACAAATTAGCATTTTGGAGCAAATAATAATTAGCTATAAAAGGAAAAGTAATTTATACTTAGGAGCGATACTAATATGAATTCTTGTCGTATTGAGTAATTTTTTAGATACTCGAGACAATAAATCAAAAATGGCTCTTTAGAAAAATTTACTAGTTTCCCTATAGAAGCTTTGATTCAGGAGATCATTCATAGGAAGATATAATGCATTTTTCCTCTGATACAATTCTTCTGAGGTTGTCGGAGCTACTATTGTCCACCTTTTTTTTCTCTTTTAAGCCGATTGAAATAATTTAAATCATCAATAGTATCAATGTCGTATAACATTTTTTTTGAATCTATTTTAAATGGAACTAAATTTTGACATTGCTTTAAATACACATTTAATATTTCTCTAATTTCCTCTACTGGATTACTTTTAGAAAGCTTCCTTAAAATTTCTAAAAAGAAGCAGTTTAAAACTAATATTGGAATAATGCGCTTTAGATATATCTCGTTAGGAACTGAGTTTACATCAATCTTTTTAATTTCTTTAATTCTAATTTTTGGTTTGGTTTCATCTGATTCTAGAATTGATATAAAATTAATTCCTCCTTTATAAGATTTATATAAATTTTTAGCTTGAATTTCTTGGTAAAAAATATAAGGGCTAGTTAGAACTAAGTCAAAATTTTCGTAAATAAAACTAAAAATTTCTTTTAATAACTCAGTAGTGAAAATTGTATCCCCAGGAAAAACAATAAATACTTTATCTTTTTTATAAATATTCTTATTCTTTATTATAGAAAGTAAAGAAAATAATGGTCCCTTCTTATAATCTTCGCCTGAATGAACTAATAATAATTTATCTTTTAAGTTCCGATGCTTTTTTATTAAGTTATCTAAAAAAGCTTCAATTTGTTCACTTAGATATCCGGTAACGACAGCAATTTTAGATACTCTTAAAATACTAAGATCTCTAATTAGATGATGAAGTATGGTAATGTTATTAAGAGCATTTATTTTTATTAGTGGTTTAGGAATTTTTCGAGTAATTTT
>JBATUM010000193.1:0-6410 GCA_049671145.1 Promethearchaeia archaeon | reverse complement strand
TCCTAAGGATTCAATTAGTTTATTTTCCTTAAGAGTCTTCAAATGAAATGATAGGTTTATTGTACTTTTATTTATATTAGAGATTTCCTTTTGAAGTGTTGAATAAGGTAAAGGAACTAAAGAATTATTTAATTTCTTTAAGATATCAATCCTAATTTTCTGACCTAATATCCGTAAATGCTTTTCTAGCAATACAGGATTTTTGTCGGCTCCCAATTTATTATTAAAATTATTTTTTTCTTTCAATTTCGTTAACCAAATTATGATTTTATCGATATATAAAAATTTAGGAATAAACTTACTCTGAAGTTAATTCTGATAATACGCAGGTGATATCTAGTAAAATTTTTAATCAAAAAAAGGAATATCAATTCTTACAAAAATTGGACTTTAGGAAAATAGAAAACTATTCTTTCTTTCTTTTAAATTTTTAGAATGAGTGATAAAAGTTTCCAATTTTATCGCGCTGAAACTGCTATTCTTTCAATTTCATCTTTTCTTTTCACAGCTCTCGAATCTTGGCTATTATTTGCTGCCAAAATTAATTCTTGAGCTATGTTTTCTTCAAACAGTCTCACATTAGAATGGGAGCGTGAACCAATTGCTTGAACTAGATGCTTCAGACCTAAGTCAACTCGGCGCTGAGGCGAGATATCTACAGCTGAGGCATACGAGATTCCTCCTAATGCGATTCGTGTCGTTTCTTCTCTCGGTGCGCTATTACAGATTGCATCTACTAAAACTTGAATTGGATTCTTACCTGTATTTAACTCAATTAAAGTAAAAGAATTTTTAATACTTGTCAATAATTTACTTTTTTTCCCAGAACTATAAGAACTTTTATGTCCCTTTATTTTGCTTCCAATAAACCCAGGTGCTAATAATCTGTTAACAAAACGTTCAATAATAGAAACTTTTGAAGTTTTCCAAAACCTTTTGTGTTCGTGTTTACCTGCTGAATGAGGGATTATCACAGATTTTAAGTTAATATATCGCTCTAATGTCCAATCCTTGATTTGAACATCTTTATATGACCATTTAGTATATAACTTAATGTCTTTCTTAGCTTTGCTCATAAATTTTTACCTCTTTAACGCATTGGTTTTTCCCTAATCCCTTTAATAAGTGCTTCTAAGGAGACTCCGTTTACTTTGACTACTCTGTATCGAACTCCTGGTAGATCGCCAACTGACCGGCCTTTTGCTCCACCAATTCCTTCAAGAGTAACTCTATCATGCTCTTCAATAAAGTTGAGAGCTCCATCTCCCGGGAGGAATGCTGTTACTCCTTTTCCATTTTTTTTTAATTGTACCCGTACACATTTCCGAATAGCAGAGTTAGGTTGTTTGCTTTCTCGTCCAACTTTTTGTAATACAATGCCAATTGCTTGAGGAGCTCCTTCGAGTGGGTCAACCTTCTTCTTTAATTTTAATTTTTTGCGTTTATATTTTGTTTTGGACCACCTAAGTTTTTTCCGGTTTATTCTAAGTTTTCTTCCAGCGTATAGTCCCTTCGGTTTGCTCATAAAAATCCCTTTCTGTTTTAACTATTAAAATAATATTAATTATAATAGTAAAAAGAATACCGCTTTAAACTTAAAATTTTTGGATTAGGAATAGTAAAGTTTTAGTTTTTAGTGTTGATTATCACATTATCTACTTCAAAATGGCGTAGAACGAGCTCTTTTATTTTTCTTATCATTGAACCTTCTTTACCTATAGCTTTCCCGCGATCTTGAGGGCGTACTGAGATAATAACAGTTTTCTTTTGATTCTTATTTTCCCTAATTTCAATATTTTGGACTTTAATGGAGTTTTTCGAAGTATTTAATATAAATTGGATGAATTCTTCAAGTTTATCTGACCATGGTACTATATCGATTTTTTTTTGTAATTTAGCCATTAAATCTTTTACATGTTCTCCAGCTTTACCAATTGCTTTTCCAACATCTTCTTTTTTTACCAAAAAAATAACAATTTCAGCATCATTTTCAGGAGATTGAAATAATAAACAATCCTTGATGATAGCACCGGTAATATTGTTAAAGAGAGAAATGAGTTCCATTGCCTGTCTATCAATTTTAATATTTCTTCTTAACATTTTTAGGGAATCCACTTACTAAATTAATTTGCTTTGGCTTTTAAAGATATTAAGTCAGAATCTCCAAAATCATTTATTCCGATTACTGAAACCATGTAAGGCTTACCCATTGCGAGACCTAATTCCCAAGAAGAGCCTTTATATCTATGAATAAAGACGGGTTCTTTCAATAAGGAAATATAATAACGTAATTGATTTTCGAATTCCTTCGAGCAGTTATTGCTAATTATTAACATCTTGAAAGTATTTTGTCGCATTTGTTTTATAATTTGTTCTTTCCCATAAATAATTTTCCCAGTTTTATATACAACTCTAATATTTGTATCAATATCAAATTCCTTTACTTTTTTACGGGATAAATCAATCGTTTCGCTGACATTTTTACTTTTCTTTGCCATAGTCTTATAAAAAATTATCCTTTTAATAAATCAATAATTATGTAACATATTAAATTCGTTATAATTTAAAATTTTAACGCTATTTTCTTAAATCTTATTATTTCTTTACAATCAGAGTATAATATATCATTAAAAAACATCTAAATCATTAAAATATTTTCTTCAGATTCAAATACATACAACAGAAGTATATCAAAACTAGGATTTATTAGATTTTTCTAATTCTCTCAGAAGTCTTAAATTTTCATCAAGATCAAATCTTATGTTTACTCTTCCGGTACCCATGGGGATAACTTGCCCTATAATGACATTCTCGGGAATTCCCAAAAGTCGCTCTTCTTCTCCGTAAAGTCCTGCATCGAGCAACTGATTTACTGTAACTTCAAATGCAGCTCGAGCGAATACACTTGATTTTGAACCTGAAATACCATGTCTACCAATTGATTGAATTGATCCTGTTACACACATTAGATCAGCTAGAATAAGTAAATGTCTTAAATCTACATCCAAACCTTGTTGTTCTAAAACTTTTTGAGCTTCTTTTATAATCAAATTTCTAGCAGCTTCTATGCCATATAGCTTCTCAATTTCATGTATATGATTTGAGACAGTTCTTGTTATATCAACGCCTTCAATTTGGACAACACTTTGTAAATTAGTTCCCTCGGTTTTAATAACCCATTCATGAGTTTCATCTAAAGGAGTGAGCAAACCTCTTTTAATACCTCTAATCCCTTTTACAACTTTTTTTAAAATTTTTTCTCGTAATTTCTGAAGGTTTTGCAGATCTTCAATTCCCGGATCAATAATTATTGAGTTTCCTTCACGCTTAATTGTCCCTTTTTTTTTGTATCTCTTCAAAACTTCAGGGATTTTTTCAATATCAATACCTTTCTTTTCACAAATCTCTGGGATAAGATGGATTACTATTTTCCAATCAATAAAATCTAGATCAACATCTGAAGCAATCTGTTCTATCCGTATCTGCTCAATACGATTATGGACTTGAATCGCCTTGTCTTCTGATTCACGATAAACTTTCTCTAAAAAGATGTCCATTGCTGGAGTTGCGGGAAAACGTCGAGCATCAACGATTTCAATTAGCCTAGGGAGTCCTTGAGTAACTGAGAACTCCTCTACCCCCGCATAATGAAATGTTCTCAGAGTCATCTGAGTTCCCGGCTCACCTATAGATTGTGCGGCGATAGTTCCAACAGGTTCACTTGATTCTACGATAGCATTATGGAAATTGATATAAATTTTATTTAATAAATATTCTAGTTGTTCTTCTTCTAACGCTTCACCCTTTATACGGTCTCTAATTTTTTCTATTAAATCTAATGGAATTCCATCTTCCTGTAATTCAATTAATCTTTCTTCTAATAATTTTAGTGTTACCTTAACCATTACTTATTACCTCTCTTAGATTACCCCATTTTTTCTTTTTTCCAATCTAAATAACCTTTTGTAGTTTTTCCTCTCCAAACAGCATTTTTGCCGGTTTCCTCTTCATAATTTTTCATTAATGAATCTTCATCTATCTGCTCTTCTTTTACTTTAGGTTCTTTTTTTTCCTTTGTAGGTTTCTTTTTTACTTTTTCCTCTTTTTTTCCTGGTTCTTTCGTTTCTTTTGGTAATTTTTTTAATTCTTCTCTTATTTCATCAACATGTAATGATTTTGCTTTAAGTAAAAGAACATCTAAATTAACAGCAGCACCATGATCTGTCATTTGTGGATTAACAGAATCATCACCAAAATTAAATTGAATGATATTTTTATCTGAATTTCGAACAGTCCCATCATTTTCAATAACCATATCTTGTAATGCGTTCACCAGTCTACGTTGCATATATCCAGATGTACTAGTACGGACTGCTGTATCTACTAATCCCTCTCTACCCCCCATCGCATGAAAGAAAAATTCTTCTGGATTTAATCCATTTCGGTATGAAGATTCTACAAATCCTCGCGATTTGGGGCTGAGATCATTTATTTTAAAATGAGGAAGTGTTCTACTACTATATCCTCGATTTATTCTTTCCCCTCTTATCGCTTGTTGTCCCACTACAGCGGACATTTGTCCAAGATTTAATATATTTCCTCTTGCTCCTGATTTGGTCATTATAACAGAATGAGCTTCATCACCAATATAGTGAGCTGCTGTCTCTTCAGCTTTCTTACGAGCTTCAGCTAGTACCTGTCTTATTCTTAATTCTAAAGTCTCTCTCATTGAACGACCTGGAGCCCTCTTTAAGACTTTTATATCGTCTTCATAGAATGCTTTAATTAATTTCTCTGATTCAAGATTTGCTTCTTCTAAAATTTTCCTAATTACTTCATAATCACTTCCCTTTACATATACCTCATCTAAACCCATAGTAATTCCATTTTGACGTATAACATATAAAAGCATCCTTGTTGAATTGTCTAGGAATTCGCGTCCTCTAGCATTTCCATGATCTTTAATTATTCTTTGCAAAATACTATTAGATTGCATTGCTCCAAATGAATTTTCATCAATTGTACCAGTAATTAATTCACCATTTTTAATTACTACATAGGCATCATATTGACAATTTTCTTCCTCACAAACTTCACATTTCTTGCAAAACTTGGATTTTATTCTGATGTTTAAGTCATCTGGGAGTAATGTGCTAAAAATTTGTTTTCCAGAATATAGAGGTTCAGGTTCAGTTGTTACTGGCTTAAGATCATCCAATGTAAAATTAGGATTAGAATCAAAAATTTCTCCTAAAAATAATAATTTTAAAGTATTTTTTTTACTATAAAGAGAATCTTTACTTGTAAATTGAAAAACTGAAGAGATAAAATCTTGGATTCCTCCTAAAATAGGTCCCCCAAATCTGGGAGAAAGAATATGTTCTTGTACCTTTAATAATAATTCCGCCTCCGTACGGGCTTCTTCACTCTGAGGCACATGGAGATTCATTTCATCTCCATCAAAATCAGCATTATAGGGGGGGCATACCGTTAAATTAAGCCTGAAAGTTTTTCCATCCATAATCTTGACTTCATGAGCCATAATTGACATTCTATGAAGGGATGGCTGTCGATTAAACAATACTAAATCACCTCTATTTAAATGGCGCTCAACTGTATAACCAGGAGCTAACAAATCTGCAATCATCTTTCTATTTTTCACATAACGCAAATCAATTCTTCTACGATCGTTACGAATGATATAATTTGCTCCTGGATGTATATGTGGTCCATGTAAGACTAATTGTTTCATTTCTTCGATATTCCAATCGTTTACATTAGTAGGGATTGTGAGTATCTTTGCGACATCTTGTGGTACACCAACTTCATTAATACTAATATAAGGGTTTGGAGAAATCACACTTCGAGCAGAAAAATCAACTCTTTTTCCACTTAAATTACTTCTGAATCTACCCTCTTTTCCTTTGAGTCTTTGAGTGAGAGTTCTAAGTGCTCTGCCAGAACGATGCCTAGCGGGGGGGATTCCCGAAACTTGATTATCAAAATATGTGGTAATATGATATTGTAATAATTCCCATAAATCTTCAACAATTAAATGAGGAGCTCCAGCATCAATATTTTCCCTTAACCGTTGGTTAATTCGAATAACATCAACCAATTTATGGGTTAAATCATCTTCTGAACGAATACCGCTATCCAGAGTAATTGAAGGCCTCGCACATACGGGAGGAATAGGCAAGACAGTGAAAATTACCCATTCAAGTCGAGCATTCTCAGGAGAAATTCCTAAAATACGGAGATCATTATCATTCATCTTTTTAAGTCGTTCTAATATCTCAATTGGAGTTATTCTCCGTGATCCTTTAGCTTCTTCTTCTTCATAAAACGTAGTAGGTTTTTCAATAATTATTTTTTTCTTCTTTGCTCCGCAATAAGGACAAACTTTAGCC
>JBATUM010000192.1:0-19010 GCA_049671145.1 Promethearchaeia archaeon | reverse complement strand
TTCAGTAACCAATTGATGTTTCTAACTGTGTTTTTTACTTTTACCTTATCTTTGTCTGAACCATAAATTTGGAAATCTTGAAGTAAAGCAAATAATAAGATTGTCCCATTTCCAACAAAGGGGTCAAGTATATTCTTCTTATGTCTATCATCAAATAGATTTAATAAATTTAACATAATTAACGATAATTTTGGTGAAATACTACTTTTGAATTCTTTAAATGGCCTTTCTTCATCAATTTTTCTTTTAAAATTAGGATCATCACAAGTATATGTTCTTGCAATATATACCCCCTCTTCAGTAAAACCAAATATTAATTCCGCCCGATCCTTATTTAATAATCCATATTTTATAACATGATGAGGAAAGATGGGATTTAATGTCCCTTCTTCGATATTTTTCTCTGGATATTGATAATAGAGAGCCCTTTCAGCGCCCTTTTTTTTTAAGATCTTCATTATTTCTTTGTTAAGAAATGGTAAAAAATGTTTTACTAATACTTTCGGGTAGTATTCTTCGTCAAAAAAGTTTGGATAGATAGATACAGCATAGAAAATTCTTTCATTTTTTATTTTTGGAAAGATTTTATCAAGATTTGTAGCTATAACGTCTAATATCTTTTTCCGTAGTTTTTGGATTTCCTGAAATTTCTCAATTTTTAGTGGAAAGGCTTCTAAAATATTATGAATATGGATGAAATCATATACTTTTGCGATTTTTTGAGTACCCCCTAAAATGAATTGAAATTCCATCAAGTCATTTATATAATGTTTGTGTTTATCTAATTCATCAAATTCTACAATAGCCACATTGGCGGAATAATCCAAGATTTTTCCCTTATAATTTGAATTCTTCAGAACATTATCTAATTCTGCTAATGAAAGTTGCCAGTTTGATCCTAAGACCATTAAAAATTTTTCCATGATTTATGAAAAAAAAGTTGCTTTGGCTTAAGAAAGAAGCATATTTTTTCTATTTTATTGTTATGATCATCATAAGCGAATTGCGTACAACCAGGGTCATAAACCAAAAATATACTTAATTATTGATATCATATCAGCTTTTCTTGCATTAGGTGGTAGTTCTATATTATATTCTTTACAAAACTTTTTTAATTCTTTAACTGTCCAACCATTTAAGTCTTCTGGTAATTCAGCTAAAGCTTTTTCCTTTTTCTCTTCTTCCTCAAAATTGATTGATCGCTCATATTTCTCACCAGTTAATTCTTCAATTGCTCCAATAATACCTTCTAAATCCTCTTTTTTTCTTTCTGGTATAATCTCTAATAATTCTTCTTCCTCAGGCTTTTCTTGTACTTCTAACGCTTTCTTAATTGCTTCAAAGTGTTCTTTTTTCTTTTCTAATCTCTCTCCCCTAATTTTTTTGATTTCTTTCATAATGTTATTATATTTATCTTTGAAGTATTTAAGACTAACATTAATAAGATCGGAGAAGCTTTCCCAGTCTTCTTTGCTTATTATTGAATCTGCCCAATGAAACAAATCTAATTGTAAATCAATTGTAATTGCTTTACCTTCCATCTCAATATTTGTAGTTAACCATCTCAAAATATTTGCTAGAAAAATATCATTATCAAAAGCACTAAAGCCATATTCTCTACCTAATGATGAGAACATTGATAAGGTTCCAAAAGCAACAACCTTTCCCTTAAAGTATTCCACAGCTACCATTAAGCTAATGTTTGGACAGTCCTCTTCAACCCATTCATTTCCATCAAATTTCTTTCGCCAACAATTTATCCCACCATTGATAAGTGGTTCAATTTTAATATCTTTTTCATCTTCTAAAAAATCTAAAACTTCTACAGAACATGGATTTGAGAAAACGATTTTCCTTACTTGTTCAGTAATAAAATGCGGTTTTAGTTTTTGTAATAATGGTCTTTTCTGTAAATTAACGTAGGTTACTGAATCATAAATTTCATCAGGAGCAAATTTAAAACCAAATTTACTAGTTAATTCATTTAAATTTGTACGATTTAAATAATCTCCGCCTCGGGCTCCAATGATTAATAAACACCCACCATTTTTCACATATTGTTCAAGAATATCTAGTTCCTCTGGGCTGAGATTTACATTTTTTGGAGTGGACATAATAACAGCATCATAATTCCCTAATTTTTCCGAAGAGTAGAATCCTGCTTCAATTTTTCCTAATTTATAACCTGAATTAAATAAGAATTGAGTAAAATCAGCATAGCTAGATGCTTCTAACATCAGCATATTATTATGACTATAATCAAGCCCAATTGCTATATCATTTCTCATGGGTAGCGATCATTTCTTTTTTTTTATTCTTTTTAATAATAATAATTCCCATTTTTAATTTCTTTTATGTAAAAATTTTTATTAATTTCTTAAAAAACCTTATGATATAACCGTTTTATAAAAACAGAGTTCTTAAGTAAATTTCGTTTACAACTCATATTTACTCGGAGAATATTATTAAATGATTAAGTTGAAATTAGTATAATTTAGAAAGAAACTTTGGTAAATTCATATGAAAAAAAGAGAAATTTTATCTACAGGATTTTTCATTTTTTTAATTCTCATTATGATTATGGATAATGCATTAATTCTTCCTAATGAAGTCTTAATTGCAGCAGATTTAAAAATAAACTTCGATGCTATTGGAATATTAATTGGTCTCTATACTATAATCCTTGGCGTCTCAATTTTGGTTTTTGGTTATTTAACTGATAAAATTAATAGAAAGAGAATTTTAATTTTCTCAGGGCTTTTATGGGCAATTCCCGTTATTTTTTATCCATTTATTCTAGAATTTTGGCAATTATTACTTCTTAGAATAATAGCTGCTATTGCTACAGGAGTAACGGCACCACTAACTATCTCATATTTAGCAGATATGATTTCTCCAAAATCTCGTTCAAAATCATTCGCATTTTGGGGATTAATCGAAACTTTTGCTACTCTTTTCGCTAGTTTTTTTGCTTTAGCATTTAATCTTATAGATTTTGAAGCAATTGAATTACCTCTAATCGAAAAAATCAATTTTATTGCAATCAATTACCCAAATCTTCTCTATACTTGGCGGTTACCCTATTTTTATTTAGGGATTCTAGCGTTAATTGTTATAGCCCTTAATTCTTTTATCGTTGTGGAGCCTAAAAGAGCAGCTAAAGAAACTTATTTTGAAGATATATTATCAGAAGAACATCTTCAATATTCCTATAAAATAAAATTTGCTGATTTGAAATTTATCTTTAAAAGAAAATCCAATTTCTTTTTAATATTTAATTTTTTTGATGTAATTGCCTCTGGGTTATTGGTTGCTTATATTTTTCCCTATATTCAGCTTGAAATTGGAGTAAGTGTAATTGATTTGAAAATAATTATACTTTTTCTAGTATTAATTATTTTTGGGTTAATTTTAGGGCAATTTTGGTTAGCACATTGGGGTGATAGGAAAGTTCAAAAAGGAGATCTTTCTGGAAGGGTAAAAATTGCGGTTATTTGCTCTATTTTAAATTTACCGTTTCTTTTAATTGCTTTTACAATGTCTCCAAATGTTACGAATCACACATTCTTCTTTAATTCATTAGTAGTAAATGAGACAGGGTTCTGGGTTTTATGGATAATTTTTACATTATTAATAGGTTTAGGTATGGCATTCACCTTTGGAATTGCCCCTAATTGGTATTCAGCAATGATAGATGTAAATTTTCCCGAAAATCGAGGTACTATGATTGCAATTGCCTCTTTCATTGACACTATAGGACGTGCTATAGGGGCTCTCATAGGTGGATTTGTGGTTATATTAACTGGAAGTTTTTCTTCCACAATAATTTGGACATTATTGATTTTTGGAATTATCTCCATTGGATTCTGGATTCCATTATTCTTTACTGCTCAAAAAGACTTTAATAATGTCAATGAAATTATGAAAGAACGAGCACGGGAAATGGAAAAAAAATGATATAGCAAAATCTTATTTTTTTGAGGTTAAAATATCAAGTACAGTATGAAATAGGTGAGGACCATAACTTTTAACAAATCTCATTGATTTTAATTCACATTTAATATTCTTTACATTAGCTACATCTTCAAATTCTTTAAATAACGATGTAAAATTTTCTTTTTCAACTATTCCCTCATAATGAAAAATTGTGCTATCTTCTTTCATAAGGGTCAGCGCTTCTTTAATATAGTTTTTTGGAGCAGGGAAAACCCCCATAATAACTCTATCTGCTTTTATTCCGGATTTACTTAATCTTACTGCTTCTTTCCTGCAATCTCCATGAATCGGAAAAATTATACCTTCAAGATGATTAAGTTTAATATTTTTCACTAAATAGTTATACGACTCTGGGTTTAATTCAATGCTATAAATCTTAGCTGGCTTTGCATGTCTTGCAATTGGTAATGAAAAATAACCAATGCCAGCGAACATATCCACAATAATCTCACCGTCTCTGACTAGAGTAGCTAAATATTTTCTCTCATTAATATTTCCCTTGCTAAAAATTATTTTAGTTATATCAAATCGATAAATTACTTTATGTTCTTTATGCTCAACTATAGGATTATCTTCTCCCGCTATCAATTCAATTTTTTCCGGTTTTCTAAAGGTTCCAACAACTTTACCTAGATTAAGGTAAACAGATTTGAGATTTGGGAACAATTTTAGATAAGTTTTGCCTATTAGGAATTTTCTTTTAACTAATTTTGAATTGAGTCTTAAAATCATAACTTTTCCTAATATATGAAATCCTCTTGGAAGCAGTGAGAGTTCTTCTTCTGAAAGGGAATCTCGTAATTCTTCTTTTAATTGCTCTTTAAATCCCATTTGTAGCCATTATTGTAAATTAAATCAAATGCTTTAATTTATCAAGCTTACTTATTATATAATATTAATCTCTAAAATATTAAAATAATTTAAAATTTAAATATGAGAAATGAAAAATGTGATATGAAATGTCAAGCTTAGATGATCCAAAATTTTTAGTTGATGAAAAAAAGGTTTGGTTTACCCCCCCAGAGGAAGGTGGTTATTGGCCAGATGGAGTTCCAAAACAACTAAGAGATGTTGAAGGTCTTGATGTAAAGCCATTATGGCAAGGTTTCATAAATAGCGCAAATTCATATGATACTTGGGATAATGACATCTGTGTTTTTGTATATGGACCTTACATCGAACGAGTTAAACTTCGAACATTATTTGATTATGCCAAGCGATTTGGAACTTTTCTTTACGAGACATTAGAAATAAGAAAGGGTGATGTAGTAGCAATTGATTTACCAAACTCAATTAATTTTGTCGTAGCATATATGGGATGCCAATATATTGGAGCTATTGCACAAGGTATAAATCCCACTTATAAACCAATGGAACTTTTACATTCATTAACAATGACTAAAGCAAAAGTATTTGTTATGATGGATATGCTCTATATAGCTGGACCTAAGGATATTCTTCCAAAAACTAGTGTAAAATACGTCATTCCCTCAAATTTTGTAGATTTCTTAACTGCTGATGAGGCAATAATTGAAAAGTTAGGAATTCCTAATGCTAAAGATAAAATTCCGAATGAAACAGAGCATTATAAAGTATATTGGATGGAAAAAATTATTAAAGAAACAAAACCCGTTGAAATTGAGACAAATATCGATCCTTGGACCGATTCAGCTGTTTATCTTATGACTGGTGGGACAACTGGTTTACCTAAAGTAGCAATGTTAAGTCATGCAAATTTGTATACAAATCTCTATATGATAAAACCATGGGTAAATCTAGAACCTGGAATGATTACAATTGGTAGTATCCCTTTTTTCCATAGTTTTGGTATGACATCGGTTATGAATGGCGCTTTAACTTTGGGTATGCAGATGTTACTTTTCCCTAAGCCACCTTCAGATGATGTCTTATGTGAGACCATCAATAAATTAGATGCTCCACAAGGAGTAATATATGTTGGAGTTGAGATGCTATTTAAACGATTAACTGACTTTGTAAATAGTATGGGAGTTGAAGAATTTAAGAAAAAATACGATTTGTGGAATAAATTGGAGTACGCCGTGCAAGGGGCAGGGCCGCTACATTCTCATGTAAAGGAACCTTTCGAGAAAATTTTTTGTCAAATAAGATCAGGCTATGGATTAACAGAAACTTCTCCAGTAGTTAGTGTAGCTCCATTTTGGGGCCCAACAAAGACAGGAAAATTAGGGTTACCTCTACCAGGAGATGATTGGGCAATATTTGATCCTGAAAATTTCGAAGCGGGACCAATTTGTGATGGAACAAAAGAAAGAGGAAATTTTGGAATAGAACATACAGGAGAAATCTGTGTAGCTGGCCCTAATATAATGCTAGGTTACTTAGGAGTACAAAAAGAACAAGAAGATAATTTAAAATCATGGGGCGGAAAAACTTGGCTCCTAACGGGAGATATTGGTTTTATGGATGAACACGGATGGATTGAAATTCGAGATCGTAAGAAATCACTAATTAAAGTTTCAGGACATTCTGTATATCCAAAAGAAGTAGAAGAACTGATGGGTCATCATGAAATGGTTGATGAAGTTGGTGTAGCTGGAATTCCTGATGAAATGACCGGAGAAGCTGTGAAAGCATGGGTCACGCTCAAGAAAGAATATAAAGCAGATAAAGACATAACTAGCGAAGATTTGAAGGCATGGTGTTTAGAAAATATGGCTAAATGGAAATCTCCCAGATACATTGAGTTCATTCGTAAAATGCCCGTAAGTATGACGGGAAAGGTCCAACGTAGGGAATTACAAGAAAAAGATTTAGATAAACTTGAGAAAGGAAAAGAAATTAAAGGTTAACTCCTCTATTTTTTAATTCAATTCATTTTTTTGACATAATTTTAAATATTAAGACTTTTACTATAGTTATGCATTTTAGTTAGGGTTTTAGTTGAGAGTACATATTTTTAATTTTTCAAAATTAAGAATAAATTTTCATTAATATAAAAATTGGGAGAAAGATGGAACAAGCATTTAAATTGTTGAAAATTGCATGCCCTTCATGTGGTAGTGCAAAGGAATTAAAAATTCCGGATTCTATCTTTTCTGAAAAAAAAATGGGGTTTATTAAGATACAAGTTCCTCAAGGAGCAGTATGTAATGACCATATTTTTATGGTTTTAACAGATTCAAAAGGTAAAGTTTTAGGATATGAAACCTTTGATGTAGCTATTTCAAAACCAAAGGAGCAATTTGAAGATATTAAAGAGGAGCAATCAACAGGTCCTACTTTAAGAGGTTTAATAGATAAATTTGGTTTTAATTGCATTGCAGGTTTAATTCATGCCAAGTTATTTGGTTATTCTTCTTTTATGGTTAGCAGTTTGGAATTAAATACCGATATAAGTGAATTAAAAAATACAATAGAGAGTATAATTCCTAAAACTTATAGAAATTCTTCTACTATAGATAAAATTGAATACGATGGTGAGACTTTCCCACGTCCAGGTTATTATTATGCAATACTTACAAGTAGAAGGAATAATGTTTTTTTAATTAATCCTTATAAGCATGTAATACAATCTCCCTGGGAAATAGATATTGAATATGAACAAATGATAATTAACCATGCATTAAAAAGGGATGAAAATGGGATTCAATTCAAAATATTAACGGAATTTTTACAAAGACTTCTAAAGGATGTAGATGAAGCCAAATTCATTCTTGAAAATTGTAAGAAGATTTCGGAAAAGGATTTAATTAAAGAATTGAATGTGAGGTTAACCCTTTCTTCAATCAATAAATCACGAATGAGATTAATTAAAGAATTTATTAATCGAAGAATCTCACCTGAATTGGCAGCAAAAATTAGAAAAAAGTAAAAGCAAATTTATAATACTTTCTCTTTTTTAGGAATTTAGTCGTTTGTATGTTTTTCCCATGATTTCGTATATGTTTAAATATTCTTTGAATAGTTTATCATAAATGGCTCTATTTTCTGGGTTTGGTTCAAATGTATTTGAAAATTGGATATGTTTTTGGATATGATCCCACTCGATATATCCAAGTCCAACTGAAGCAATAAAAGCAGCTCCACGAGCATTTGCTTGGATAGGGTTTTTTACTTGCTTTATTCTCCTATTTAAAACATCTGCAAATATTTGGCACCAAATATTACTACTTGCACCACCACCAATTAAACTTAGTTCTGGGATAACAACATTCTTTTTTGAAATGCTATTGCCTCCTTTTTTTTTCTGCTTACGTACAAATCTTTCAACATATGTGAAAAGCCATTTAATATTATATGCTACACCCTCAAAAATTGCTCTAATAAGGTGTTCCCTTGACATTTCTAAAGAAATATTATATAATCCCGCACGAACTGTGGGATCATCAGCAGGAGTTCTCTCTCCTATAAGCCATGGGGTAAAAATAAGATTATTTGCTCCTGGCGGTGTTTTTTCTACAATTCTATCAAAAATCTTATAGACATCAGGAACAGCTTCTTCTCTCAAAAGTTCATCTTTATGATAAAGAATTTTATCTCTTAGAAATGATAATGTGCCTCCTGCAATTTCTTGTTCATTAATTATCATATATCTTCCTGGAATTCCTGAAGCTATTGCTCCCATATTATGAAAAATATCTGTGTTTTTATAAGGAACGTGACAAATCATCCAATCACTAGTCCCTATATACACATGAGTTTCATAATCTCGGACAGCACCAGAGCCAATTGCGGCACAAGGGACATCAGGAGCCCCAGCAATAACCTTTGTATTTTTTTGTAATCCTAATTCATCTGCTACCTCTTTCCTTAATGGACCTAAAACATCAGTAGAATTCACTAACTCGGAAGGTAATTTATCTATATCAATTTTCATCATTTTGATTAATTTTTTAGAATACCTAATATTATTAATATCTCTTATATCAGTTAACCAATGAATGCCTATTGTCGTATAGGATGAAGCAAATCTCCCAGTTAATTTTAGATTGATATAATCTTGGGGCTCTAGAAACATAAAAGTTTTATTATAAATATCTGGACGCTCATTTTTAAGCCATAATATATGTGCGACAGGATCCTTACCACTTAAAGTTGGGGCTCCACCAGTCCGTTTAACAAACTTTAAAGATTTGATAATATTTAATCCATCAAACTGGATTAGACCCTTATGAAACTTTTTGATATATGGAGCCCCTCGAGTATCCATCCAGATAATAGCATTCATTAAATGGTTCCCATCTCCATCTAAAGGTACTGTACCACTCCATTGGCTTGTATTACAAACACCAACAATATCTTCCACGGGGACACAGCCAGTATCAATTACTTGTTTTGCTGTCTTTACAATAGCATTCCACCACTCATCTGGATTTTGTTCAACTCCACCTCCTTTCTCTACGTATAAGGGAACTTCTTGAAATGCCCACTCAAGCACATCTCCGTGAGTTGATACGATTGCTGCTTTCGGACCACCAGTGCCATGATCTATGGCAAGTATAAATTTTTTCTCGGTAATCGTCATAATTAAATTAAATGTTGTAAAACTAAATAAAGGTTCTTTTACCAGAATTGTTTCTTAATTCTATAAAAAATAAAGTTATTTTTTGATGTTACTCTTTAATAATCAAACTATTAAAATTATCTAAATAACAGGTTTTTATATAAAAATGTGTAGTATGAAATATGAAGAGCAAATTGCCAGAATCGAAAATATTGTAAGCCAACCATTGAGAAAATTTAAGACAGGAGAATTAAGAGGAATCATTGAAAGATATGAAAATAACCATCTAAAATCAAGACAAGCTTTCGAAAGAGCTCGTAAAGTTATTCCAGGAGGGGTTGAGCACAATCTAGCCTTCAATTTTCCTTTTCCATTGACCAGTAAACGTGTATATGATTGTTATATGGAGACTATTGATGGTGTTACATTATTGGATTATTTAATGTGTGGCGGCCCAATAATATTAGGTCATAATTATAAACCTTTGACAGAAAAAGTTCTAGAAGTTATTAAAGAAACTGCTCCATGTCATGGAATAACAAGTGAGTATGAGTATCTAGCAGCAGAACAACTTCAAAAACATTTTCCTTCATGTGAAAATATTAGGTGGCTGCAAACTGGAACTGAAACAGATATGTTAGCTATTCGAGTAGCTCGTGTTTTCACAGGAAAAAAGCATGTTATAAAAGTAGGTGGAAGTTATCATGGATGGTCTGATCAGCTTGTTTATGATTTGCATATTCCAGGAACTAAAAGAATGGAATCTCATGGGATTCCTAAAGAAATGTATAAATACATGGATTCAGTTCCCCCAAATGATATTGAAGCCTTAAGAGATATGTTTAAGGAAAAGAAAAAAGTAGCAGCTGTAATTATAGAGCCGATGGGTGGAGAAAGTGGAGCAATTCCTGTTCGACCCGAATTTAATAAAGAAATAGAAGAGATTTGTCATCAAAATGATACGCTCTTAATTAGTGATGAAGTTGTGTGCGCCTTTCGGTTACATATGGGAGGAGGTCAAGCTTATTTTGAATATACGCCCGATCTTTCTGTATTTGGCAAAATTGTAGGTCATGGATATCCTTCTGCAGCAGCTTTAGGCGGTAGAGCTGACATTATGGCTACTGTAGCGGCAGGGGTGGGCGGAGGAGCTAAAAGAGCTTATTGTGGGGGCACCTTAGCAGCAAATCCTTTAACTTGTGCTGCTGCCTACTGGGCAATAAAATATGTAGAAGAAACCAATGCTACTGAAATTGCAGGCAGAGCAGCAACTAGACTCTCAACTGGATTGAATGAAGTATTTGAAAAGTATAATTTACCATGGTTTTCTTACAATTATGCTGGCACAGTGCATTTCCACTCTTCATGTGTATTTGGTTTGGATATTACTGATCCTACGCAGGGGCCTCAGATAAAACATCGTAAAGAATTTATGGAACATATGGGTGCTGCTTTAGTTGATCAAGAAATCATTAGTGTTGCTGGAAGTCGCTTTTACACTTGTATGCTTCATAACGATGAAATTGTCGACAATACAATAAAAAAGATGGAAAAAATCTGCCAAAAGATTGAATAAATCTTTAAAGATTTCATTCCAATTTTAAATTTATTTTAAACTTCTAATTGATTTAGTAAAGTGATTTTGCAAAACTAGTATAATTATTTATTTTTCCTTGAATTAATTCTTTTAAAAAAATTTTATTTTAGAAATCACTAATGCTTCATGAAAAATAATAAATTAAGTACATATTTTTTAGCTAAAAATATTTCCTACGAAATTCTTATAGAGGAACAGCTTCAGCTTAAAAGTGAAGCTACAAGGCGAGTACTAGAAAGATTTAGCAAGAGAAGAAGTTCTCTGAAACTAAAATTTGTGTCCTATAAATTTATAAATTCTATAATTTTTGGAATATTGCCGATTTTTCCATTAATAGCTTATTTGGAGCTTTCAAACTTTTTTGTTAGGGAGGCAGTGCATATTCAAATTGCTATTTTTACAAAAAGTTTAATCTTCCAGATATTCTTTACTTTACAATTTCTAGATTTCTTTTTAATGGGACTTTTCAATTTGATAAATATTATGTCTGGAGAGATTTTTGAATGGTTTAAAACATTACCTTTACCAAAAAAAAAATTGAAAAAATTGGCTTTTTTTACTATTATCCATAATTTTGATTTACCAATTCTAGCAAATATATTTGTATTCCCAATAATAATGCTCTTTGCTACTCAAAATATGCTCATATTTCTTATTTCACTAGGAACTTCACTTCTGAATACTGTTTTTTCGATTACGGTACTAATTATTCTAGGTGAAAAGATCGCTAAAAGGATAAAAATAAAGAATGTTAAGGCTAAAAAATCGCTTTTATTCCAATTATTAAACACTTTGAGTTATGCTTTAATTATATTTGGGAGTATCTTTATAGTCCAGATGACGTTAAGTTCATTGGTCAACATTTTGATGACTTTTTTGAATTTATATAATTCTCCGCTTTATAACCTTATTTTAAGCTTAATACCATTTCCTTTTAATCCAAGCTATTTAATTTCATTATTTTCAAGCACATCCCATATAACAATTCAATTGTGGCTTAACACCTTGTTTGGTTTAGCTTTGTATTTAATTTTGATTTATTTTTTTTACCGTAAATCTCTCAAATCTCTTAATAATATCATATCATTAAAATATAAATTTAATAAAAATTACTTGCCTGAAAAAATCGATAAACTAAAAATTCGTATAAGTTCAGTAATTAAGGCTTTTATTCGAAAAGATTTATTAATAATTTCACGAAATTTGCAGATATTTATGGGGATCATCATGCCTGTAATTATGTCATTTGTGTTTATGACTTTTTTCAATATTAGTTTCGTACGGGGTGAAGATTTGCTTAGTGGAGATTTATATTATCCTTGGATTACATTATTAGGATTAAGCCCGCTTCTCTCAGCGATGATAGTCTACAACCTATTAAATATGGAGGCATCCGGGAAAACAATAATGGGAACCCTCCCTATTAGCGTACGTGATCATGCCAAGGCAAAATTAGTTATTATGATAGTAATTCAAATTATTGCGACATTAACCCCAACATTAGTATATCTATTTCATTATAGATTTGTAGATTTATTATTAACTGTTCTTACTATACTTCCATTTGTTTTGAATTTTTTAATGCTTACTTTCTTGCTAAGAGTCCGTCTATTTGGAAAGAAGAGATATTTTCATGTTCTTGATGAGATTTTACCAGAAAATAAGATGAGTAAATGGATATTAATTTTCTTCCTCGATTATCTTATATATTTCTTATTCATATTGATATCAAATTATCTATATTATAATTTTGATGTTGTGGTTTCCCTCCTAATTTTATTTATTATATCCTTAAGTTTTATGGCAATTTTAAAAGTAATCTTTGATAACTTTTTTCCAAAATCTAAAGCTCATACTGCTTTAAAAGCCGAAAAACCTGGGACTGAAAAAATTCCTTCAAAAATAATTATCCAACGTTTAGTTTATACGATTGCGTTTGTAATATACATTAATTTTTATTTTATTTCAATTTTTCTGTACCAAAATTTTGAAATCTCATTGCTACTTCTCTTTATTGGAGTATTTTTAACCTTAGCTAAAGCTGTATCAAAAAGAGTCAAATTAATTGGTACTAAGAATAAAAAATTATCCATAAAAAAAAAAGAAATATTAAAATATATCGTAAATTCATTTTTAAAACATTTCTTAATCTTTTTTATATTGATCACCGTATTTTTCTTCTTCTTCAATGAAATGTATGTTAGTCCCTTAACTCCCGAACCTGTTCAACAATTAGTCGCAGATTGGAATCAACTTCCATTATGGGAACGATATTTAATATATTTAAAAAATCTATTTACAGGTAATTGGGAATATTCAATTGCTTATTTTGAAAATAGAGAAATAAAAGAAAAAATATTAGCAGATGGGTCAGTAACTTTAACTATATTAATCATACCACTTTGTTTAAGACTGTTATTCGCCTTTAAAGATGGTTCTTTACAAAATCATAAAAAAAATTGGAAAAAATTTGTTGGAAAAGCTCCATTACTAGGTTTTGCTATTCCGAGCTTTTTTCTTCTTTTATATATGCCATTCTACTTTGGGTTTGGTGTTTTTTCTCAATTAAATTATAGAATTCTAATTGCTATTTCAATTCTAACAGTCACTAGTTTGGGTAGAGTTGCTTTAATCAGAAGAAAAAACGAGTTTTCTCCCATTAATCATATAAATTCTGCTTTAACACAACGGAAAAAGAGGAAAAAATCCTCTTTTAAGCCTTTGAAATCGTTAAATTTTTCGAATATATTTAGTATCTCCTTCCTTTTTGGAGAACTAATTATTATAGAAAAAATATTATTCTTAACAGGATGGGGTTTTTCCTTTCTTTTTGCTTTAAGTCGTAGTAACTTTATTGAAATAACTGCTATATTTTTTCTGTTAAGTTTACTCATTATTTCTATAAGTTTCATACAGTCGCTTTTCAAATTATATCTTTATATAAAGATTTCTTAAATTATTTAGTCTTCTCCCAATACGTGCTAAATTTTACTAAAGAATATAAAATAATTAATTACATGAACTAATTAAAATGATTGGGATACCACGTATTGGTGTTCAAATTTTTGTACAGAAATTGTTAAGAATAGCTTTAAAAATTAAGAAATAGAAGAATTATTTAGAAATAATATGAACAAATTATTTATTTTTCCTTAACATTTATTCCTATAAATCTAAAATTAATGCTTTATGAAGAATAATAAACTAAGTACCTACTCATTGGCTAAAAGTATTTCATATGAAATTCTTATAGAAGAACAGCTTCAACTTAAAAGTGAAGCAACAAGTCGATTACTAGAAAAGTATAATAGAAGGAAAACTTCTCTTAAAGTAAAATTTCTCTCATATAAAATCATAAACGCAATAATTTTCGGAATTTTACCCATTTTTCCATTATTGGCGTATATGGACATTAGCCGTTTTCTAGTAGATGTACCAGTACACCATCAAATTTCTATATTCATAAAAAGTTTAACTTTTGAGATTTTTTTTACATTACAACTTTTAGATTTCTTTTTAATGGGGATTTTTAATTTGATTAATATTATGTCTGGAGAAATTTTTGAATGGTTTAAAACACTACCTTTACCTCGAAAGAAATTGAAAAGGTTGGCATTTATTACTATTTTCCATAATTTCGATTTACCAATTTTAGCAATTACATTTGTATTTCCTATAATAATGCTTTTTGCTACACAAAATATATTCGTATTTTTAATTTCTCTTGGGACTTCAATTTTGAATAGTATTTTTTCAATTAGCATACTAATTATCCTAGGCGAAAAAATAGCTAAGTTGATAAGAAGACAGAATTTAAAGGCTAAAAAATCACTTTTAATTCAAGTGTTAAACACATTTAGTTATGCAATAATCATATTTGGAAGTATCTTCATAATCCAGATAATTTTAAATTCATTGGTTACTATTCTCATTGCTAGTTTGAATTTGTATCGTTCTCCACTTTATAATGCTATTTTGAGCTTAATTCCATTTCCTTTTAATCCAAGTTATTTAATATCCATATTTACAACCACTTCCCAAATAGAAATTCCTTATTTGTTAAATCCCCTATTTGGTTTGGGTTTGTATATAATTGTAATTTACGTCCTTTTTCGTAAAGCCTTGAAGTCACTTAGCAATATAATATCATTAAAATATAAAGTAAACAAGATGGATTTATCAGATAAAAAAGATAAATCAAAAATCCATACCACTTCGACAATTAAAGCATTTCTTCGAAAGGATTTATTAATTGCTTCAAGGAATATACAAACTTTTATGTCTTTTATTATGCCTGTAATCATGTCATTTGTTTTCATGATTTTTTTTAATATTAGTTATGCCGGTGGTGGAGAATTATTAAGTAGAGATTTGTACTATACTTGGATTATATTGCTGGGATTCAGCCTCGTGATTTCTAGTATGACAGTTTATAATTTACTCAATATGGAAGCTACTGGAAGAACGATAATAGGCTCCTTACCTATTGTTTTTCGTGATCATGCCAAGGCTAAATTAATTATTATGATTTTAATTCAAATAATTGCCACATTAACCCCAGTTTTAGTATATATATTTCATTATAGGTTTATAGAGTTATTATTAACTGTTCTGGCTACATTACCATTTGTTTTGATTTTTTTAATTATAACTTTCTTACTCAGGGTCCGTTTATTTGGAAAGAGAAGATATTCTTATGTGCTTGAAGAAATTCTACCAGAAAATAAGACAAGTAAATGGACACTAATCTTTGTTTTTGAATATTTTTTATATTACTTGATTCTTGTAATATCTAATTTTTTATATTTTACTAATAATTTCATTGGTTTATTCCTGATTTTGTTTATTATATCAGCAATTTTTACGGTAATTTTAAAAAGCATTTTTAATAAATTCTTTCCAAAATTTAGTGAGGAAAAACCCCTAGTTAAGAAACCAAAATCAAAAATCATTAAAAGGCTTCTACTCATTGCATTTAGCTACATAATATATTTTTTTGCTTTTTTAATTTCCACTTTACTGTTTAACTTTTTTGATCTTTCATTTTTTTTAGGAGGCTTATTCATTTTAACTGGAGTTATATTAATTCTTGAAGTCATAAAATCTCCTAAAAAAAAACATAAAAACAAATCCCACCAGATTAATTTAGAATATAAAAAACCAGCTGTTAATAGACGTGTATTGATTTCATCTATTCGTATAATATATTTTATAATATTTTTTATTTTCATATTAGTTTATGGCTTTTTTTAGGAGGTTTATTTATTTTAATTGGATTTGTCTTAATTCTTGAAGTTATAATATCCTCTCTAAATAAAAATAAAAAGAAGTTCTACCAAACTAATTCGAAAATTATAACTCTCTTTGGAAAGAATTCTCTTTCTAAGAGAAAGTTTTCTTTAGAAATTGTACGGTATATAATTAATTCTTTTTTAAAAAATGTATTAATCCTATTTGGGGTGTTATCACTCAATTTTATTTTTATTCGGAGTTTACCTGTACTTCCTCCCAATGCTTTTCTGTCTGCTACACCTAGTACTGAATATTATTGGAAACATTACGAATATTATGAAGCATTTCATACTCTACCATTATGGCAACAATTCTTCTTATATCTAGGAAATTTATTTACAGGTAATTGGGGATATACGATAAATGTTTCATTTTTAAGCCCAGTTAAAGAACTCATACTTGAAAGAATATATCTCTATATGATAATATTAATAATACCAATTTGTATAGTATTATTTTTCGATATTAGAAGTTCCTTTAAAGAAAGTGATAATAGGGGCTATAGAAAGTTGATTAGGATTATCCTATTATTAATTTTTTCTATACCTAGTTTTTTAATAGTTATATTTATAAATTTTTTAGGTAATGAGATTCCTATTGAACTATTTACACAATTGATTATAGCGACATTGATACTATCTTTATCTTTGTTAAGTAAAATGACCTTTATTAAAAGAAGAGATATGCTTAATAATTATGATCCATCTAATTATGCTATAAGAAAAAGCAATAGAAGCTAGTATAACATGTGATTGTTTCATTATGATTGGTAGTTCGTTATTAGTATCTCCAGCTAATTTTCTCCCACAAATTGCAAAACAAAGTGGTGCTAAAGTAATATTTATCAATCGAGATAATACAGTTATGGATGATTTAGCAGATGTTTTTCTAAAGGGAAATAGTGGTGAAATCTTAACAGAATTGATAAAAATAGTTAAATAGGCAGATATTAGACAGAAAAAATTATCAATCCCAATTTAAAATCTGATATCTCTTTAAATTTGAGAAAATCTCAAAAAAGAAAATATTTAAATATTATATATCAATTAAAAAATGGGAGTTTAGCGCAATTGATTCAATAAAAGTAGAATTTTTTGGAACTATACTAACTTCGATTTTTGTATATACTTTTTTGTAAAATTAGAAATATCTGTATCGGGATTATAAATATTTAAAATATTTTTCGAGGGATATTAATAACGAATGATTGAGATCGTATTAGCTATTTTTATGCTTATTGGTGGGTTAGCATTAATAATTTTTTGCAGTATTAAAGCGGTTAAACATTCAGCTATCCTTGCTGCAGCCTTAGGTGTATCTCCATTAGTAATAGGAGTTACATTAGTTTCAATCGGGACAGATATCCCAGAGATCTTTAATTCAATAATATCATGTGCACTAGGTCATGGTGACATTGATGTAGGGGATAGTATAGGCTCAAATTTGACGCAACTCACATTAGTATTTGGTATATTACCACTATTTTCTGGTGTTTTTTATGTTCATAGAAAAGATATCATTATTTTAGGAGCATGTTTAGTTTTATCAATAATAGTAATATTTACAGTTGTTGAGAAAGGTTATTTTACACGACTCAATGCAATACTTATGATTGGGTCATTAGGGATATATATATGGCTAATATACAACGCTAATAAAGAAAGTATTTTGCAAAGAGTTGAGAAGATTGAAAAAATAAAATCTCCAAGAAGTAAAAAATATCATTTATTAATTGCTGCTTTAGGTTTTGGCGGTGTAACTATTAGTTCCATTATGATAGTTAATTCAGTTATAATTATTTCCAGTTTGTTAAATGTTCATGAGTATATTATTAGCTTCTTTATAGTGTCTGTGGGAACATCTTTACCTGAATTAGCTGTTGACATTAATGCTCTTAGATTAAAACATCACGAGATAGCTATTGGTGATATAATAGGTTCATGCATAGTAGATTCCACCCTCTCAATCGGCATAGGTCAAGCTCTTTTCCCGCAAGAAGTAACTGCCAGTCTTGCAGTTCCAACAGTTTTGTATACATTGGTTGCCAGTTTTATTGTTATAACTATCGTCGCAGCTAGAAAAAAAGTAGACAAAAAAGCAGGAATAGTGTTTATTTCGCTTTATTTGATTTCTTATATATTCCTTTTCACCTTCTGGATGGGTGGTTGATAACCTTAGTAATTATTTAATAAAAAGTTAATTAATTTTTCATGCTTCTTAGTATAGGCTTATTCAGGCATATAAAATTTACATAAACTACACTGCTTTGCCTTTAATCGTCTATCTGGTCCTAAAATAATATATTTGCTTTGCATTAATCCTCCGCATTTAGGACAATTTTTAGCAAAATTATCTTTAATAGAATTTAATACGATTTGTATACTTTTTTCTAACTTGAGCAACTCATTTGCATTTTCAATTATTTTTTTTGCAGAAATTAGACCGATTCCCTTAATCCAAGCTAATTCTTCAGGTTTTGCTTTTGAAATATCCTCAATAGATTTAACTCCTGCTTTATTCAAATTTATTGCAGCAATTGGTCCAATGCCCCTTATTCGCTCAAGTTCGTTAGACATAATGCTGAGTTTAAGGTTATTTACTTATTAGATTTTCTATTAAAGAATTTTTAAGTTTAGAAGC
>JBATUM010000191.1:0-35595 GCA_049671145.1 Promethearchaeia archaeon | reverse complement strand
ACGTGGGATGGTAGTAAAAACGTACCTTATGGTACGTTATCTACGGACTTTCTTACTACATTAGGTACGTTTAATGTGCCAGCTTCTACAACAGGATCTTTTTCTGTTAAAAATATCCACCAATTTTTAAATAATTCAATCACATATAATAATACTTGGTTTATTGGTTTATTTGATGGTGGAGCACCAGGTGCAGATACTATTTGGTATTATGTTGATGATGATATTATGTTTGGAGATGGGATAGATGAAACTTATAGCTATTCTTACAGTGGTGGTTGGGTTTTAACATCAAATCTGGTAAGCGGTTCCGCTACAGTTGATTTTAGGTTAGAACTGGATTTAAGTCCAATCAATAACATTCCAAATCCGGAGCATATAGGATTAGCTATAAATGTTACAAAAGTTTCAGGGTATAGTAATGTTAATGGATCAGGATACTGGCATCCGATTGACTCATATTCGAGTTCATCAAATGAGTTGAATTTTACATTATCAGCCGAATGGTGGAACGTTTCCTGTGATGTTACTAATGTTCAAATAAATTATACGAAATCTGACTTATTAGCAGATTCAAGTTTTGAGATATTAAATTCTGGTGATAATGTAAAGTGGAATGTCTCAGTATCTGGCGGATTAAACTATTTCGACTCACAAATTACAGATTTCAACACCATCAACTTTACAATTCCATATACTTGGCTTCTAAATACTATAAAAGTGTTTAATGAAACTGAAATTCCAAGCACAGACATTAAAAAAGATTTCATTAAAAATGGTTATCGTTTTGTTCAAGTTTTAAATGCTGGAAATGGAAGTAATTGGTATTTAATGGCAAACTCAACAAATTTACTCAATTCTATTAATACATATGTGGGGGGCGTCGCCACATACTTAGCTAATTTTTCAAATGTTATTGAGTTCAACGCTAGTTTCAGTGAATTTGTAAGCAATGGCATTTTAAATTTAAGTGTTTATAGCCCAAATCCTCGCTATTTAAACCACACAAACTTGGTGGATATATCTATTTCTCCAGGTATTGAAGTATTTGCATATAGTTGGGATATATCTGATAGCGCAACCCAATATGGAGTATTTAAAGCTCAAATGTTTTGGAATAATGATACAGCAGCGGGTTTTATAGATTTATATTTTACTATCGTAGCTGATACCACTTTAAGTATTATTAGCCCACCTGGAAATTCAATATTTTTAAAAGGAGAGACTTTCAATATTACTGTAGAATACAATGATATAATACTAAGTCAAGGGATTGCTGATGCAACCGTTGAATACAGTCTTGATGGAGGGTCCACTTACAATTCAACGGCTGTTCAATACATTGGAAATGGAAGATATAATTTAACTGTAAGAGTAGCTGATCCTGATTTCCCCAGTTATGGATTTGTAGACGTTATAATCTCAGCTTCAGAGACTTTTTATGTCAATCAAACAGATACTTATACCTTTCATAGGCAAATCACAACAGCTATTAATCCTGATAATTCAATTCCAGCAGTTTTAGGTAGTATTATTAGAGGTCAGAATGTATCTCACACATTTGATTATTATGATACGGATTTAAATTCTATTATTGGGGCATCTTGGGAAGTGATTGGTGATGATTATAATTTTGACTATTTTTTAAAAGATTATGGAAATGGAACTTATACAATGCAGTTAGACACTGATATTGTGGATGTTGGTAGTCAAACGTTTACTTTTAATGTTTCTAAAATTGGTGCAGAAACCCAAATAATTCAATTAAATGTTGTTGTACAAATAATTCAAACACGTATAGAAAGTACTTCATGGAATGGCACGATAGCGAGGAATTCTGAATTGAATCAAACCTTTAATTTTTATTTTAATGATACAACGAACGATCGGGGTATTGAAACGCTTACTAAAAATAATATTGTTGTAAGAGATAATTCTACAGGTAGTATTTGGACTCCCGGATGGGAATTAGCAAATCTAACTAACGGGTGGTATGACCTAAACATTAGTTTAACAAATAAAAATTCTGGGTGGTATACCTTAGAAGTAAATGCTTCGAAATTTCCGAATTACGGCTATGATTTATCCTACTTTACATTTTATCTTAGAGGTAATTATTCGGATATCAATTTAAAATCAGTTTCTGATCCCGGAGGACAAATAGAATCTATAGGAACGGGATATAATTACATCATTTTTGAAGGAAGTGATATCACTGTTGAATTCAATATTACCGATTTGGAGAATAATAATCAATTAGTATCTACTTTAGCAGATACTTATACAGTCTACTATAGAAATATTAATACAGGAGATAATGGTACACTTACCAACTCATTTCAGATCATATCTCAGAATCATAGAGGATCTCTTACTGCTTCGGTACTAACATTAGGGAATTATGAAATTAACCTTACTGTTAATAAGCTGAATTATGAAGAAGTTTTTACTGTTTTCAATATAACGGTGAGAGGGAGATATCAAGCGAATTTAACAGCTATAATACCTGAAAGTGTAAATGCAGGACTACCGTTCACAATAATTGTCAAGGCAGAATACTTCAATGGTTCTACTTGGTTACCAATTGTAGGTTCAAGTATAAATTGTACTCCATATTATAATGGTTTTGCGGGCTCACTTCTAGGACCATATTCCACTAATAGCACTGGAGAAGTAAGATTTACAGTTCCGACTTACAGTGATACTAGTACACTGAATTTAACAATTCAATTAAGTAGTGCATATAATCATCAAGAATTTTCTCGTGAAATTTCAGATATTACTATAATACCGCCTCCTGGTCTAAATTGGGATGAATTAATATCCTACATAATAATTGCAGCAGTTGTAGTAATTGGAATTTTTGCTGCTGTAGCTATTCATCGAGGCGTTATTGCTCCAAAAAAGAGAGAGAAAGCTCGAATTCTAAACGAAGTAAAAACTATTTTTGATGACGCAATCAATCTAGAACACATTTTAGTATTATACAAAGAGACTGGAACATGTGTATACTTTAAATCATATGGATCAGAACAGATTGACCCAGAATTGATAGGTGGATTTTTAACGGCTGTTTCTTCATTTGGTAGAGAAATGGTTGCTCAAGAAGCTTTAAATGAAATTTCATATGGAGATAAAATGCTGCTTTTGGCAGATGGTGAATATATCAGAATCGCATTAGTCCTAACTAAAAAAGCCTCATTAATTCTTCGAAGAAACTTAAAGGAATTTATTAATGTATTTGAAAAAACATATAAAGATGTTTTACCTAATTGGAGAGGCCAATTGGCTCACTTTAGAACTTCTGGTCAAATTGTTGACGATCTATTAAGTACTTCTATAATTTTACCACATCAGATATCATATGATTTTTCGAGTATTAAGGAGCTCAAGAATCCCCATTCGAAAGAGGTATTAAAAATAGCTCATTCTTGTTGCGAAGAGGCTGATAGGCAATTCTTTTTTATAGCCACATTATTAAAAGAGGCTTCAGAAAGAACGAATAAAGATACTGCTGAAATTTTTATGGGAATTAAAGAATTAAGGGATAAGAAAATGTTAATTCCTATTGAAATTTCCGCACTTGAAGCACAACCAATTTCACAGCAAGAGATAAACCTAATTAATCAGAAGGTTTCACAATTAACTATGCTCTCACCTGAAGAAAAACAAAAATTAGTAAACGATTTGGCACAAGTGGGTCCTGCTGAAAGAGAAGCTTATCTTTCTAGTATTACTGAGCGCCATAAAATAGTTTCTGCTCCTATTAAATCAAAAATTGGAACCGTTGAAATAGCCAATAAGAAAGAAGCTAAAAGCGGGATAAAGGAGTTATTTAATCGAGCTAAAAAGGCAAAAAGTAAGAAAAATTATCAAATATCCATTGAGATCTTACAAGAGGCCGCATTGATTGCTTCAAACTGGGAGTTATCTAAAGAATTTATGCAGTTAGAAGAATTAACCCGTAAAACCAAGATAGAGGATTTAACTTCTAGGAAAAAGCAATTTGAAGATGAAGCTAAATTAGCAGTGAAAAAGAAAAATTATTTCGAAGCGGCTCAGAAATACAAACATGCCTCTAAAATTGCATCTGAGATATTTAAATTGGGAGTTACGGATATGACAAAAGAGGTAAAAAGATTAACTAACAAAGCAAATGAATATGAAAAATTGAAATAATCTTAATAATTTTTATTATTTCTTTTACTTTTTTTTTAAAAAAATTAGAATTAAAACACTAATTTTAGTATTTTAAATTAAAAATTATAGAATTTTAATCTGATATACCATTTTCTGTAATACTAAACACAGCTTCTCCTTCAGGGAGATGAGGAGCATCAACCATCTTGGCAACTCTTTGCTCTCCCTTTCCCTTCCTTAAAAAGATTCTAATAGTGGAACCATGTGCGACTACATTCCCACCTGTTGCTCGTAAGGGATTTCCATAGAAGACATCTGGTTTTGATTGAACTTGATTTGTAAGAACTATTCCCAGTTCTGGATGAATATCTGCTAATCTTAATAGATCATGTAAATGTGAATTAATTAATTGTTGACGGTTTGCTAGGGTACCTCTCCCTATATATTCACTTCTAAAGTGCCCAATTAAAGAATCAACTACTATCACTTTGATATTTCTTTCTTTAATCAGATTTGCAGCTTCTTTAATCAAAAGAATTTGATGATCTGAATTATAAGCTCGACCAAAGACAATGTTTTTCAATACTTTCTTATGATCAAGATCAAGAGCCTCAGACATTTGAATTATTCTTTCCGGCCTAAAAGTGCCTTCTGTATCAATATATAAAGCATTACCTTCAAGACCTCCTTTTTCTCTTGATAGCTGAACATTTACACATAATTGATGCATAATTTGAGTTTTACCAGTTCTAAATTCTCCAAAAAATTCTGTTATACATCCTGTTTCTAGCCCACCTCCTAATAAATCGTCAAGTTCTTGACTCCCTGTTGAAATTCGAGCAATATTTTTTCTGTGTTCCCAAACATCTTCAGCAGACTTAAATCCAATGTTCAATTTTTCCATTGATGCTTTGATTAATCTCGCTGTAGTTTTATCTCCTAATCCAGATTCTTCTTGGATAATACTGGGAGGTGTATAAGCTATAGATTCAAGACTATTAAAACCTGCTTTAATTAGCTTTTTAAGTGTAGCGTCTCCCACTCCCGGGAGCTTTTTTACAGCTTCAACACAAGTTTGAGCATCATCATTAAAAATTTCTTCTCCAAGATCAGAATCATCATCTTCCTCAAATTCTATATCTTCTTCTAAATCTGTACCTTCTATATCTTCTTCCAAATCTATATTTTCTTCCAAATCAATATCTTCTTGTTCACTGTAATCTTCTTCATTCAATTCTAATTCATTATCCTCAGTCAATTCTTCTCCATCGTTTTCAATTTTTGCAAATTGAAGATGTTCTTTATAAATCTTTCCTTTAGTATGATTTCTTTTACATTCTGTGCAATAATAAGCTTCACCTATCCCAATATTATTCTCATTTTTTATTTCGCTAGCTTTTGCCATAAAATATCACTTATAATTTAAAATTTAGTGTAATTTAAATATATGAAATTAATTATGGTATAAATACGAGGAAAGATATTTTAAATAAAATAGACTTCTAATTTTTCAATTTTTAATTATCCAAAAATTAAAAAATAGATAATATAATAAAAGAAGAAAAGAATTCTAATACTTAAAGATAAAATTTGATTAGTAAATTAACGTGATTAAAAAATGGGTAAAGATTTTGAATTAGAGTATTATCCAAAACTTAAAAATATACAAGTAGAAGAAATAATCAATATTATTGCTGAAAGAAAAGAGAATTGGGATACTCCTTTTTTCGTAGATACAAAAACTTTTATTAACTTGGATAAGATTAAGTCAGTACTTGATTCTCTTAGTATCGATAATATTCAAAATATTATCATTTTAGGTACAGGAGGATCCATACAAACATTATTGGCATTAAAGCATTTATCCAAGAAAAAAATATATCCTATAACTAGCTCTCGAGCAGTAGAGTTAAATTTATGTCTGGAAAGTACAACACCAAAAAATTCAATTGTCATTCCAATATCCCGAGGAGGTGAAACTTTAGATATTAATTCCACTATTGGGACATTTATAAAAAAAGGATATAATTTCCTAGGTTTGTCATCTAAGGGTACTATGAATAAGATTTTAAAAAATATTGATTGTCCTATTCTTGAAGTTCCTGATTTACCAGGAAGATTTGCGGCATCCATATCTAACGTTGCTATCGTCCCCGCATATCTAGCTGGTATTGATATAAATAGCTTTTTAAAAGGCTTAGAAATAGGTTACAATTTATTCATGAAATATGATTTAAATCCTAGCACAGAGTTTTCCGCCTTTTTGTTCAATTTATATAGTAAGGGATATAAGATTATATTCTCTATGCCATACTCCATAAACCTTGAAGGATCTGTAGGTCTTTTTGTACAAGAAATTTCTGAAAGTAGTGGGAAAAAGGAACGAGGTTTTATGGGAGCGTATCAATCAGCACCTTTGTGCCAACACTCAGTATTAGAATATCTTCTTGGTGGAACAAAAGGTATTGTAATTCCAATTATTTGGACTGTAGAAAGTGAATTATTAGATTTAACATTAGAATCTAGTATTGATTACATCCGTGGACAAACCGCACATTCAATAGTTGGCTATCAAGCAGATGCAACTTTTCAGGCTTTAATAGAACAAAGGGTTCCATCGGCGAAAATTTCATTAGAAACTCCAAATGCTTTAAATACTGGACAATTAATTGCTTTTATTCAGAGTACTGTGTATTACCTTTGCCTTCTATTAGATGTTAATTGGGCAAATAATCCAAAAGTAAATATTAGTAAAAAAATTTGTAATGAAGCTTTATTAAATAAAATATCAAGTCAAGAAAGGCGAGATCATAGAAAAAATAAAGCAGAAGAAGTTTTTAAAAGCTTTTTTTAAATTTTTTTAAATTTCTAATGAAATTTCAATTTTAATTTATAAAAGCATTATATAACACATTAACAGCTTTATCACAATTAATTCTGTCAATAATGGCTGTAAAATTCATTTCTGATGAACCCTGAGCGATAGCTTTTATATTAATGTTATTATCTCCTAAAGTTGAAAATACTTTTCCAGCAATACCAGGAGTATATAATAAACCAGCTCCTATTACTGCAACTAATGAGATATCATTGTCTATTTTAATTCTAAACCATTTTTTACCAAATAAATCAGAATTTCTTAACAGGAAGCTAACTTTTGTAGAATCTTCATAATCAATTCCAAAAGTTATATTATTTTCTGATGAACTTTGGGATATAAAGACTGTATCTACATTATTTTCACCTAAAAGAGAAAACAATTTTGAAGCAGTACCAGTTAAAGGAACCATAGTATCACTTTCTACTGTAACCATTGAAAGCTTATATAATGAAGTTATGGCCTTTACCACATTATCATCTTTTATAATCTCTTTAGTAATAGTCGTAAATTCCTCAGATTCAGGTTCTTTAAAGCTTCTTATTTCGGAAGGAATGTTTCCTTTCTCATTCATATCCAAACAAAGTGGGTGTAAGATTTTTGAGCCGAAAAAAGCAAGTTCTTTCGCTTCAATATACGAAATTTGTTTTAGAAGGGCAGTTTGTTTTGCTATTTTTGGATCAGCATTTAAAAATCCTTTAACATCTTTCCAATAGATAACTTTACAATCATATTTACTTCTTAAGGAATAAGCAAGAATAGCAGCTGTGAGATCACTACCACCTCTACCTAAAGTAGTAATTTTTTTATCTAATGTAGAACCGTAATACCCTGGAGCACAAATTATTTCTTTTGTAGAACTTTCAATAATAGGAATTAACCTTTCTTTAACTAACTTTTCTGTTTCTTCCAATAATGGTAAAGCTCGAGAAAAATTATCATCAGTAAGGATTAGTCCATCTGAGGATATATACACTGCGTTAATTTTATTTAATTTTAAAAACATTGATAAAATGAAAGTACTGAGTCTTTCTCCATAAGAATTTATCAAATCTTGAATATCTAAACTTGGTCTAATTAATCTTACTATTCTACCTAATTCTTTTATCTCTTCAATGTTTTTTTGAATAAATTTCAGAGTCTCAATATATTCAGCTGTACCTTGAGCAAATAATTGATTCAATAAACTTTCATGCAAATCATAGATTTCTTTGATAATTAAATTACATTCTTCATCCTCTATACAAGATCTTTCATAGAATTCTATTAATTTATTGGTAATTCCATTTATAGCAGAGGCTACTATGATCAATTTATTTTTTTCTTTATGTTGAGTTATTATTTTGAGAATTTGGTCGAAGGAATCTTTATTTTGTAAGCATGAACCTCCGAATTTCATGACAATTAAGTTATCTCTTTTAATCACCAATTTATTTATTACACCAATTCTTGAAAGATTTAATTAAGAAATTATTAAAGTACATTATTAGCTTTTATGATTATTTTCATTTTTTCTTTAATTATTTGCTCAAATTAATCAACACTATTAAAACTGCTCTATAATTAAAGAAGATTCTTTTAATAAGGATTCTTTAACCTTATTCTCCATATTATATCCTTCCTTATATAGTAATCTTTTAACACCAGCATTTATAAGCAATTTTATGCAACTCATACAAGGAAATGTTGTAGTATATAATATTGTATTTCCCTTTATGGATGTGCCATGAATAGCTGCTTGAATAATACAATTTATTTCGGCATGGACACCACGACACAATTCTGGTTTTTCGCCGCTTTTTAAATCTTTTCGAACACAAGTGTCAGGAGTACAATGTTTAAAACCAGGAGGAGCTCCATTATATCCAGTAGAAACGATATGTGAATCTTTTACTAATACAGCACCAACTTTTCTTTTCATACAAGTAGATCTTAAGGATACAACTTCAGCAATTTTCATAAAATAAACATCTTTTGAAATTCTATCTTTATCAATATCATTCATGATCTTCAGATTCACTTTTGAAATTCGAAATTACTTCAATAATTTAATATTTTGTTATTAATTAATAAACAAAAATTATCTTAAACTAAAGGGATATTTATTGTCCAAAATTATTAAAGTGCCATGGGCTGCTTGGCGTCAACCTGATTTTCTTGATTTAAAGTACCCCGCATCTTGGGATGTTGTTGCTTGCAGAATGAAGGGAGCTCAACATGAAGAACTATCCGATGAAGATATTAAATCTTCTATTATAAATCCAATAGGAACTCCAAAATTATACCAAATTGCAAAGGAAAGAGAAAATGTAGTAATAGTAATTGATGACATGACAAGAACTACTCAAATTTCAAGGATTCTCCCCCACGTTCTTTTGGAATTAGAAAAAGCAGATATTTATAAACATCAAGTTACCATTATTGCGGCTATAGGAGCTCATCGACCTATGAATAGACAAGACTTTATATTAAAACTTGGAAAAAAGATTGTTAATACTATAAGAATTGAAAATCATCATCCGTATGAGAATTTAACATATATAGGGAACTCTAGCAATGGTACTCCGATTGATGTCAATTCAACATATCTTAAAGCAGATTTAAAAATTGCTATAGGAGGTGTAATACCGCATGCTTTAGCTGGTTTTGGCGGAGGGGCAAAGATTGTACTTCCTGGAGTATGTGGTATACGTACATTAGAGGCAAGCCATTCTGCTGGAATGAGAGGAATAGGTGCTGGCATCGGGAGAATGACCGATATAAGAAGAGATATCGAAGAAGTTGCTAAAAAGATAGGATTAGATTTTTCTATTAATGCAATCTTAAATGAAGAAGGAAAAATAGCTAAATTATTTTCGGGTCATTTTATAGAAGCTCACAGAAAGGCAATGGACTTTGCTAATCAATTTTATTCAACAAAGGTTACTTTAAATAATCAAATTTGTTTCTTTAATTCATTTCCAGAAGACTCAGAACTTATTCAAGCACAATATAAAGCATTTAATCTCCTTATGACAGCACCAAATAATATGTTAGAAAGAAGAGGGGCAATAGTAATAATGACCTCTTCTTATGAGGGAAGAGGATATCATAGTCTTTTAGCTGAGACAGGCTCAAAATTATACAAAAATTTAATTGAGAGCATTATTTGGAAAGCTTTTGCTAAGAGAAGAAAGTTTTACTTGTTTTCTCCCAATGTTAATGAATATGATAAAAACCATTTCTTTCCTGAATCTGTAAACCTATTTAATAAATGGGATAACCTAATAGAAGATTTAGAAAAAAAATATGGCAATTCACCTAAAGCTGCAATATTTCCTACTAGCATTCAATTAGCGGGTTAAGTAATTAAAAAAGATTAATTATAGTATAAAAATTATAATTAAATAAGCTGCGCCAACTAAAATGAATGATAAGTAAAACACGAATAAATGATTGTCAAAAATAATTTTTCTCTTAATAAATCCAAGATTAAGTGTAAAAGTAAAAAACACATAAGGTGTTAATATCCCATAGATTAACAAAGGTTGGAAATATCTTATAAAGGGAAGACTAAAGAAAAGAAAAACAGCCATAACTAGTATTGAGAAGAATGTAATCTCGATAATCCCCGCTTTTTTAAGTCTAAAGAAAATGTAAAATATACTTATAATCCCAACAATAATTAATCTAATATATAATGGCACTGCATCTTCACCCTTTTGATTCCATAAGAAAATGAGATAAAGATAATTTTCAAAATAAAAAATAGGGGCAACAAGGAACACAAAAACGATTGGTACTGTGCATATTAGAAATTTCTTCATCTCATTCCAATTTTTATCTATTAAAAACTTTAGAAAGAAAAATCCTATAATCGGTAGAGTATAAATCTTTGTGACAGCGGATAATGCTAGAAAGATGTAAAACAAATATCTACTCCACTCTTCTTTTCTTGGGTAAAAAAATAAAGCTAAAAATAAAAAGATAAAAAAGAATGAATCAGTTATGTGGTAACCACAATTTGCTAAACTAAATACATTATTTAAAAAGAAGAATGGGTTTATTAGGAATAATCCAAAAACGTATTTCAAATTACTTATTTCAAAACTCTTTAACACAAAGTAGAACAAAAACATTACAATTATATCTAAAAGAAAAGCCCAAAAGGCAAATATTACAATCATATCAATTGACATGACTCTAAAAACATCTAATAAAAACATAGTGAATGGAGGATAATAAAAAGCCCCATTATAATTTTTACCAATATCTCCCCAGAGATCTGGATTATTTGAAGGGAGTTTGTAATAATAATAAAGAAGCATTAAAATCCTAATGATAATTCCAGCAGCAATAAAAATTATTCCTTTATGATCTAAAATTTTTTCTAAAAAGGACTCATTCTCTCTTTCATTATTCATTTTTTTTTCCACTTACTTAGAATAATACTATTCTCAAAAGATTTATTAATTTTAAGCTTTAGTAAAAAGTTTAATATACATTTTCTTCAATCAAAAAAAGCATTAATTTTTGCTGTTATATACTCGATTTCCTCATCTGTTAAAAATGGATGTATCGGAAGACTAAGTAACTCATTCGCAAATTGTTTTGTTCTTTTATTATTAAAATGCTCAAGATGCTTGAACGGTTTGGTTTTTTCAATAGGAACTGGATAATGAATAATAGTAGGGATATTATTTTCTTTTAAATAGGATTGAAGTTTATCTCTTTCTTTTATCCTAATCGCATAAATGTGATAAACCTGTTTATTAATATAAGGTGCTGTTTTTGGTATTATTACCTTGTTATTATCTTTTAATAAATTATCATATGTTTTTGCTACCTCAATTCTCATATCGTTCCATTTATCTAAATGTTTTAGCTTTTCGTCTACTATTATGGCTTGAATAGTATCTAACCTATTATTCCACCCCTTAAAATCATAATGATATTTTACAGATGATCCGTAATTTCTTAAAGATTTAACCTTTTGATATAATTCCTCATTATTTGTAGTAATAACTCCAGCATCTCCTGCGGCTCCCAAATTTTTACCTGGATACAAGGAAAATGCTGAAATATCTCCAATTCCTCCAACCTTCTTATTTAAAACCATTGCTCCATGAGCTTGTGAAGAATCTTCTAGCACATAGCAATCAAACTTCTCTGCAATTTCAAGAATTCGTTTCATATTGGATGGATGGCCAAATAGATAAACTGGAATGATAATACAAGATTTCCATTTCTTTCTATTTTCCTTTAAGTATAACTCTAAAAGCTCTACATCGATTTGATAGTATTCATCACAATCTATTAAAGTTAAGTCATAATTTATATCGCTAATATATGTAACCGGTAACGCAGTGGCTATAAAAGTGTTAGCTGGAATTATTACTCCACATGGAGATTCAACTTTTAATGCCGCCAATGATAGTTTTAACGCATCCGTTCCATTTGAAACACCTACACCATATTTTACTCCACAATATTGAGCAAAATTTTCTTCAAAATCTCCTATAGCTTTTCCACCAATGAAATCAGATTTTTCAAAAAGCGCATCTAATCTTGGAGCAACATCCCTTTTTATAACATCCCATTGTTTTGATAAATTATTGAACATTACATCCATTGGATTAAACCTCTAATATTCTTATGGTATCTATCGTTAATTTTTTTTGTTTAACTAAATCTTCATTGCTAAATGAAAAAAAAGCTTCAATTGAATCTTTTAATGGTTCTTGATAAGCACTACAAGGATAACTCAAGTTTCCTGAATAAATTGGAAAACTCAAGTTAGCTGAATCTTCATATTGTAAAAACCTTTTATAATCGTCCCAAACTATAAAATAATTATCAAATTCGAAAATACATTCTCTTACTTTTTTTCTATAATGCCAGCTAGCATTGATACATGCTAAAAATTCATTGTATTCTATTAATCCTAAAGAACTATCATCTTGTTTTGCTTTTTTATTTCTTTTGTAATCAGTCCATTTTATATTTACAGGTTCCTCCGAAAAAAGATATTGGATAATCGAAATATCATGAGACGCTAAATCCCAACGAGCGTTTACATCAAATCTCTCAGGTCCTAAATTTAGCCTATTCATAAATACACTTCTAATTTTGCCTAATTTGCCGCTATCATAATCTTTCTTTATTGTTTCAATGTGGGAATTAAATGTAAAAATCCAATCTGTAAATATCTTTATTTTATTTTTAAATGCTAAATCGTATAAAGCCTCTGCTTCGAAAGTTGAGGTTGTAAGAGGTTTTTCACAAAAGACATTAATTTTTTTTTCTAAAAAGTATTTACTAATATCAAAATGAGTACTTGTTGGTGTTGTAATAAATACATACTCACAATCTAATTGTTTATAATCATTAATAGCGTCGTAATTTTGATACTTACTCTTTTCTGGAAATGATAAATCACATACTATAATCTCATTTTTTCCCATACTTTCTAAATTCCTTAAAATTATTTTTCCCCAATAACCCATTCCAACTATCCCAATTTTCATAATAACCTTACTCCTTTAATTTTCTTATTATTTTTGCTGGATTTCCTGCTACTACGCAATTGGCGGGTATATCTTTAGTTACAACTGCTCCAGCTCCTATGATTGAGTTATCTCCAACTTTTACTGGTAATAAAGTAACATTAGAACCTATACGTACATCATTACCTATCTTGGTTTCTCTCCTAATCCAATTCTCAAAATTTGGAGAATCAATAAAAAGATCATTAGTAAACATAGTTCCATGGCTAATGAAGCAATGTTTTCCAATAGAAACTCCATCACATATAAAACAGTGACTTTGTACTCTTGTTCCTTCACCAATATTAACGTTTTTTTGAATCTCAACAAACGGTCCAATAAAGCAATTATTTCCTATCGTACATCCATATAGATTAACGGGTTCAATAATCTTTACGTTTTCCCCTATTTGACATTCGTTTATTGGCAATTTAAATCGTTTAAAAACTTTTTTTTTGCTTAATTTCTTCACTTGTTTATGTATTAAATTAAAATTACATTTTGAATTTTACCGATTAATCATAAAGTGGTTATCTAATCACACTCCTAAGTTTATACTTGAATAATTCAATGAAATTCTTTAAAATCGACCGAATTATATATGAAAGATGTCTAGCAATTCCTTTTTCAATATGATTGACCGGAATTTCATAAAATTTCATCCTTGCCATTTTTATTAGATAAACTAACTCAACTTCTATAAAGGGTCCTTTGGCTTCAGTATATTTTACTAAATTTTTACCTATTTTTGTCCTAAAAGCCTTTAAACAATCCACATCATTATACTGTGTATTAAAAAGGATATTTACTAGTACTGTATGGACTTTTGAGACTAAAACTCGAATTGGAGAGCGCTCGACTTTACTAGTTTGATGAAATCGGACACCGAGAATTATTGGATATTTTTCAATAAGCCGATACGCACGTCCAATAAAATTTAAACTAAAGGCAAGGTCTACTGGATAAATAGTGACCATATCATGATTTGCTTGAAGTATTCCATATCGATAAGCCTCTCCATAGGACGGAGTTCGTAAAAAAAATGATTTTACGTTGACGTATTCACCTGCTAACTCTTTTGCTATATCAGCAGTTCTATCAGTACTTCCATTTTCAATAATTAATATTTCAAAATAATTTCCTACTAATTTTGTTAAATATTTATAGATAACATTGATACTATTACGAAGATTGTTTTCCTCATTGTATGCTGGGATAACAACACTTATACTCTGTATTTTTGACATTTGTACCCATATTTATTTGTAAGACTCAATTAAAATTTATAGTTTGTCTAATTATTCTTTTAAATCTTCAATTTGTTTTAGGCTGAAATTAAAACGGAAAATGGAATATCCTCCAAAGAATAAAATATAAACTTGTTTAAAAAGATGTTCAATTATAAAAATCGCTAAAATATTTTCATAGCCTCCAGGAAATAAAGGATAAAAGAAGAATATAAATACTGAGCCGATATTTTCCGATATTATCCAACCTCCAGGAGTTATAGGAAATACTTGACTAAAAAAGGATAAATTTATTGCTAAAATTAATATTAAAACATTTAATTGAAATCCTAATGCATAGAAGAAAATTACGATAATAAATCCATCAATAACATATACTGGAATGCCTAATAGAATGACGTAAACTAAAGTTTTCTTGTTTTCTCTTAATGTCTTAATACCCCTCTTAAAATTTATGATAAATCTTCCGACATAATGGGCAATCTTAGGAGAGATTTTTGCTATGATATTTATTATGGTTTCTGTTTTATATAATGATAAAAATATGATAATCAATATACCAATTATTAATGCTGCGCCAATAATTAAGTAAAATTCTATACTTAATCCTAAAAATTCTTTAGAACTGGCTTCTCCAATATTGCTTAAATATAAATAAATTAAAGCAAAACAACTAATAACAAACAATAAAATCATATCGAGAATTCTTTCTACGGCAATACCAGCTGTTGATTCACCTAATCCTATGTTTTCTTGATCTTTTATTATAAATATCTTAGCAACATCACCTACTTTGCCTGGAATCACACCATTTATGAAAAAAGAAGCACCTATAGAAAAATAGGAAGTGGAATAATTGATTTCTTGACTAATTCCTTTAAATATTAACTTTAATTTATAAGCTCTTAAAATAAAAGCTATGGTATATGTGATAATAAAGGCTATTAAACCAAAAGGTCCAATAATGATTATTTTTTGAAGAAAACTTGCAAAATCCACGAATAAAATCATAATAATAATTAAAAGAACAGTTATTATTCCTATAATAAGCTGTTTTTTTCTTCTTTTTAACCAATGGGATATTCTTTTACTTCTATTTTCATTCATAAATTGTAAGAAAAAATTATCTTTTTATCTTAAATTTTTTCAATTTTTTTAAATAATATCGTGATTCTTTTATTATATTGAGATATTGGAAAACTTATAAGTAAAATTAAATCTTATGAAGAAAGTAGAATTATTGGCTCCGGCAAAAAACTTTAAAGCTATAAAAGCAGCTTCAGAATATGCAGATTCTATTTATTTTGGTGTTGAAAGCTTCAACATGAGAATGAGAACTGAAAATATTGCTATAGATGATTTGCCTAAGATTGTAAATTACTGTCATAAGAACAATATGAAAACATACTTAGCGACTAATATTTTAGTTTATGATAATGAATTAAATGATCTTAGGAATATTATTGAAATAGGGAAAAAAGCGGGTATAGATGCCGTAATAGTACATGATTTAGCAGCAATTCAGATTGCCAAAGATTTTGGAATCCCTTTTCATGTTTCTACTCAATGCAATGTATCTAATTCTCTATCAGCTAGATTTTATGAAGAATTAGGCGCTGAACGTATAATACTAGCTAGAGAATTATCTTTAGAAAAAATAAAAGAAATTAAAAGAAATTTAGCTAAAACAGAAATAGAAGTGTTTATTCATGGAGCTATGTGTACATCTGTAAGTGGGAGGTGTTATTTTTCTCAAGATATATGCGGAACTGAAGAAAAATCTGCAAATAGAGGTAATTGTATTCAACCATGTAGAAGGAGATGGTGGGTTAGAGGAGAAAATGGAGAAGAATATCTTTATGATGGAGTACGGTTTATGAATTCAAGAGATTTGTGCACAATTGCTTATATTCCAGACTTAATTGAAGCAAATATAGATGCATTTAAAATAGAAGGGCGTATGAGACACCCTCATTATGTTGAAATTGTCAGTAAAGTATATAGAGAAGCAATTGAGGCGTATTATAAAGGATTATTTACAGAGAAAAAAGTAGGGCGTTGGGTAACTGATTTGAAAAGAGTATATAACAGAGGATTTACTTCAGGTTTTTATTTTAAAAGAATGACAGAAGTTGATCATCAGCACAATTATCCGTACAATCTTTCACATTATAGATATATTAGAGTTGGCCGTATTGTTAGTTTCGATCAACAAACAGGATTTGCCCGAATTTCATTAAGCAATGGACTAATTTCTCAAGGTGATGACCTAATTATCATGGGTAAAGAAACAGATACCTATATTCATCAAAAAGCACAAAACCTTAAATATGAGGATAAACAGGTTAATAAATCACCAAGAGGTACTAAGGATAATAAAATCTTGGTAGAGTTAAAGATCAAAGAACCTGCCATAGGGAATGGAAAAGATAAAGTTTATATTTTTACCGATAAAACCTATAAGCGAAAGGTGTATTCTTTATAATTAATATAATTATTTTAAATTTACAATTTTATATATAATATATAAGAGGCATTTAATATGGAAAATATAAAAAAGAAAATAGTGGAATCTGTTCCCAACTATAGCGAAGGGAAAGATAGTAGTAAGATTGAGAAAATAGTGAATGAAATTAAGAATACATCAGATACGAGAATTGTGAATATCCAATATGACACAAATTATAATCGAGCTGTTATTACTTTTGTAGGAACTCCAGAAGCAGTATTAAAAGCAAATATTGCTGCTGCGAAAAGAGCCGTTCAATTAATTGATATGAATAATCATATAGGACAACACCCTAGAATTGGCGCTATAGATGTAGTACCATTTGTACCTGCTCAAAATGTTTCCATTGAAGAGTGTATAGATTTATCAGTCAAATTTGCAGAAGCTATGGCAAATGAAGGAATTCCGGTATATTTATATGAAGAATCTGCCCGTAAACTAGATAGAATGAATATAGATAATATAAGAGTTGGAGAGTATGAAGGGCTTAGAGAGGCAATTAAAACAGATCCTGAACGTAAACCTGATTATGGTCCTGAGGAATTACATCCAACAGCAGGAGCTTTAATTACTGGTGCTAGACAACCATTGATTAGTTTTAACATTAACCTTGGAACCAAAGATCTAAATGTTGCTAAGAAGGTAGCTAAAGCCATTCACCTACGTTCTGGCGGATTAATCAATATTAAAGCTATGGGAACGTTTTTAGAGGAAAGAGATTATGTACAAGTCGGAATTAGTAACATTAATTATAAAAAGACACCACTTTATAGACAGATGGAGCTCGTAAGAATAGAAGCAAGACGATTTGGGGTAAATATTATTGGTACTGAATTGATTGGAGTTTTACCTTTGGGTGCTGTTCTTAACTCTTTAGATTATTACTTACAGCTATCAAATCCAGATAAACTTGAAGAAAAGCACTTGTTAGAACATTACTTTGATTTCTAAGAGAACTATTAAAAAATATTTTCAAAAACTATTTTTCCATTTTTAATAACTTTATCTATTAAATTGACACCGAATTGATAAGGTAGAAAGTTATAATTTGGTACATCAAATACTAATATATCTGCTTTTTTACCTATTTCAATGCTTCCTATTTGATCCTGCTTTTGGAGTGCACAGGCTCCATTAATGGTAGCTGCAGTTAAAGCTTCAGCGGGTGTCATTTTCATTTTATAACATGCTAGAGCTATAATCATCTGCATCGACTCCGTCCAACAGTTTGGATTCAAATCTGTTGCTAGGGCTATTGGAATTCCAAGATCTATCATCTTTCTAGCTGGAGCATAGTCTTTTAACATTAGTGAGAATGGTGTTCCGGGTAAAAGTGTGGCAATTACACCCATTTTAGCCATTGCTTTTAAACCCTCATCATTCGATTTTAATAAGTGCCCGGTTTGTATAGCGTTCATTTCAGCTGCTAATAATGCTCCATTCGTATCTACAATCTCATCAATATGAATTTGAGGTTTTAAACCAAAATGTTTAGCAATATTTAATATTTTTTTCGTTTCTTCAACAGAAAAGATCCCCTCCTCACAAAAAACATCGCAAAATTCAGCCAATTCTTCACTAGCAATTTTAGGAATCATTTCCGAGATTATCAAGTTAATATATTCTTCTTTCTTATTCTTATATTCAGGAGGAATTGCATGAGCTCCTAAAAAAGTCGAAATCAGATCAATTGGATGTTCATTATTTAAAATTTTTGCTGCTCTCAATGATTTAATTTCATTTTCAACATCAAGCCCGTATCCCGATTTAGTTTCAACTGTAGTTGTGCCAAATTTCATCATTCGATTAAGTATCTTTTTCCCATTTTCCACCAATTTTTCTACAGATGCTTTTCTTGTTGCTTTTACAGTTTTTAGAATCCCTCCACCTGCATTTAAAATTTCAAGATAAGACATTCCATTTAATTTCATTTCTAGCTCACTTTCTCTTGAACCATCAAAAATTATATGTGTATGAGGATCGACAAATCCAGGAGTAACAAGCTTGTTACTGGCATCAATAACAATCACATCTTGGTTAATTATGTAAAAAGAAAGTAATTCCTCGGTAGTGCCTACAAATTCAATTCTATTATCAATAACAGCAAGAGCTCCATCCTCAATAATTGCAAGATTTTGCATTTCATCACCGATTCTTGGAGCTCCATATTTCGAATCTAAAGTTACCAGTTGATTTGCATGAATAATTATCAAATCTGGAGATTTTAATTTTGCAATTATTGATGTTAAAGACTCTTTCTTTTTTTTAACTTTTTTTAAAGAAACCGTAGAAGTAACCGACATTTCTATCTACACCTGTTTAATTAACCTTAATAATCCCTTACTTCTTATAACTTCTAAGCTCTTCTTAATATATTCAGAAAGAATAACATCATTATTAACATGAGGAATCCGCTGACGAATATATGAATGGCAAGATTCTATTATTTTGCTTGATCTCAATGGTCTTCTGAAATCAAATGCTTGTGAAGCGCATAAAAGTTCAATTGCTAACACCTTTTCAAGATTTTCTATAATTTTTAAAGTTTTTCTAGCACTAATAGATCCCATACTTACATGATCTTCTTGACCCATTGAAGTAGGAATACTATCTGCACTTGCTGGAAAACACATTGATTTATTTTCGCTTACCAATGCTGCGGAGGTATACTGAGTAATCATAAATCCTGAATTTAGGCCAGATTCTTTGATTAAATATTCAGGAATTCCCCATTTTCCTTCTAAAAGGAGGTATATTCGGCGATCAGAGATATTTCCAAGTTCAGAGGCAGCTAAGCCCACATAATCTAAAGGTAAAGCCAAAGGTTGGCCATGAAAATTTCCTCCACTAATTGTATCTTCTTCATTAAATATTATAGGATTATCTGTCACTGAATTTAATTCACAATCTAGCTTTTCAATTAAGTGAAATAACGCATCTCTAGAAGCTCCATGAACTTGTGGGATGCAGCGAATAGAATAAGGGTCTTGAACCCTTCCACAATCCTTATGAGACTCAATAAACTGAGATGCTTTTAAAAACCGTCTAAAATTTTTGGCGACAATTTTAGCTCCTTGATGCGGTCTTAGATTTATTAGTCTTTCATCAAATGGTTGGGGTGAGCCTAAATATGCTTCAAGTGTGAGGGCTCCAATTATATCTGCATGCTCAAGACAGTTAGAGAATCTTTCAGTTATTTTAATAGCATGAGCAGAAATAAATTGTGTGCCATTAATCAAAGCTACACCTTCTTTTGCATGAAGTATTACCGGTTTTAAGTTATTTTTTTCTAAAATTTCTATAGATGGTATATAATTTATTCCATCCTTTGATAAGTAGCCCAGTCCTATTAAAGGTAAAAATAGATGGGCTAAAGGAGCAAGATCTCCAGATGCACCAACAGAACCTTGCTCAGGTACTAAGGGAATATAATCATTTTCAATATGCCAAATTATACGTTTAATTAATTCTAGTGAACATCCCGAATAGCCTTTACATAGAGTATGAACTTTTAGAATCAGCATTAATTTAGCAATTTCTTGATCAATAGAAGCTCCTAATCCAACACTGTGACTTTTAAGGAGATTTTCCTGTAATTTTCCTGTTTCTTCTTTAGAAATTCTTGTTGTACATAAAGAACCAAATCCAGTATTAATACTATAAACTAATTTCTCTCCTTTAGCGATTGTTTGTACGGCTTTGAAACTTTTATTAACTTTTGTTTCAGTTTGTTCAGTAATTATAGCTTTTAATTCTCCTCTTGCTATTTTTAAAGCTAATTCAGCGGTTAATTGATCTTGACCATATTTGAATAATTCTACCATTTTAATCATTTTTTTAAAATATTTAATTTATTTTGAACTTTTAAAGTATTCATTTATTACATCATTTATTAAGTCATTATCGGCTAAAAAAGGAATTGTCATATGGCCATCTTTATGCTCTATATTCCAAATTTTGGCTACTTCAATAGCATTTTCATTTCTAGCCCATGCCCTTCGAGCTACACCACATGAGACATCCCAGTCAATAGCACTTTTAATAATTTCGTTTACTCTTTGCGAACCATCCATTACTAATCCAAATCCACCATTTATTGCTTTGCCTGTACCAACTCCGCCCCCATTAGAAAGAACGCACATTGTCATTCCTCGTGCAATATTTCCAGCCCAACAATGATGAGCCATATCTGCCATTATATTACTCCCATCTTTGATATTAGAAGTTTCTCTAAACGGTGAATCTGTACCTCCAGTGTCATGATGATCTCTTCCCAACATTATAGGCCCTATTTCTCCATTTCTTATCATTTCATTGAATTTTAATGCTATTTTTACGCGAGTCTCCCTATCTGCATACAATATACGAGCTTGAGATCCAACGACTAAGTTATTCTCTTCAGCATTTTTTATCCAATACCAATTATCACGATCTTGAGCTCTTCTATTGGGATCTATACACGAAAGAGCTGCTTCATCAGTTTTAATCAAATCAGAATGCTTTAAACTTAAACAAACCCAACGAAAGGGACCATACCCGAAATCAAAACAAATTGGGCCCATTATATCTTGAACATAAGAAGGAAAAATAAAACCATTTTTAGGATCACCCCCAATTGCTATATCAGTTGCTCCTGCGTCGTAAACTGCTTTGAGAAATGAATTTCCATAATCCCAAAACCTAGTCCCTCTCTGAGACGTTTTCTTAATTAATTCATAATGTTTCTTAAGGGATTCGTTTACTTTATTCACAAATTTCTCTCGATCATTTTTTAAAAGTTCTCTACCTTCTTCAAAACTCATTCCCATGGGAGTATAACCCCCTTCATAAGCAGCATGACAAGAGGTCTGATCAGAAGCAAGTTCGACGCCAATATTATTATTTACAACATATTCCCATACATCTATTATATTTCCATGATAAGCAATTGATATTGCTTCACCTTTTTTCTTGTAATCATCAACCCAATTAAAAATTTCCTCGAGGTTATCTGAAGTTTTGCTCACCCATCCTTGTTCATAGCGTGTTTGAATTCTAGAATTATCCACTTCTGCTATTAATCCTATTCCCCCTGCTATTTCAACTGCTTTCGCTTGAGCACCGCTCATACCACCCAAACCTGAGCTGAGATACAAAATTCCTTTAAGTCCTTCTTTTGGAGAAATATTTAAATATAATCTCCCAGCATTTAATAGAGTTATATAAGTTCCGTGCACAATACCTTGAGGACCTATATACATCCATCCTCCTGCAGTCATTTGACCATAATTAGCAACACCTAGAGCTGTTACTCTTTGAAAATCTTGTGATGTATCGAACATCCCTATCATTAAACCGTTTGTCATAATCACTCTAGGTGCTTCTCGTTTGCTAGGAAAAAGACCTAAAGGATGCCCTGACATCACAACAAGAGTCTGATTTTCATTCATTATTTCAAAATACTTCTTTATCAACTGATATTGCATCCAATTCTGACATACTTGCCCACTTTCACCATAAGTGACCAATTCATAAGGGTATAATGCTACTTCAAAATCTAAATTATTATCAATCATTAATTGGATGGCCCTGGCTTCCAGAATTCCTTGATATTCCGTTATAGGCTTAGCTTTTATTTCGCTAGTGGGTCTATATCGATATCCATAAATTCTTCCTTTAGTTACTAGTTCATTTAAAAATTCTGGAGCTAAAGTCTTTTGTAGCTTTTCAGGAATATATCTTAGAGCATTTTTCAATGCTAGTTCTGTTTCTTTTTTGGATAAAGTATATCCGCGATTTGGAGCTCTCCGAATACCTTCTTTAAAAATTGGATCAGGTGGTAACTCTTCGGATAATTTTACTTTGGTAGCTTTTGAGATATCCATATTGATATCTAACTCCCTCTAATATTTAAAGTTTAAATAAAAAAGAATTCCTAATTGTAAAAAAATTAAATTGAAATATTAAAGTAAAAAGAAAAAAGAAAACTTTTACAACGTATCTAAACCTAGACTTTTTAATTTCTCCTTACTCGGATACCCTGTTTGAGGATCAAATGTTCGATATTTATAATAAGCTTCTTTTAATTTTTGAAAATCTGGTGTCTTTCCTGCCGAACCTCCTTCATTAACTGGGTTTAATACTATTTTTGGTAACTTGTCATCTTCGGGAGTTATGCCCATTTTCAGATTAAATAATCTTTTTATCATATAGATTCTTTCACCGAGTAATTTGAATTTTTCTATATTAAAATCTAATCCTGTAGCTGCGTTTAACATTTCAATAATGAAAGAAGGGGGCGGGTTGGCAAAACTACACATAACTAAGGAATTATATATTGCTCGATAATCTTGAAGTCTAGCACTTAGTATAGCCATATCTTCACCATCTGAATACCAATCAACACTTGAATCAATACCAAATTCTTCAATTGGAAGTCCTAATAATGCATAATATGGATCACAACTAGTATGACAAGGTCCTCTAGTTGTTCCTATGCCATAAGCAATAGCATTCCCATAACAACGCCTTAAATCATGATAAGGAATCTCCATTCCATATGCCGTAGCGATTTCATCTTGAGAAATATTGAATTTCTTCCCAACCACATCTGAACCTTCAGCTAAAAGATCTCCTATTCCTTTTCGATGTCCAATTTTTTTTATCATTTCAAAAGCAGGTTTTATATCTCCCCATTTTGGTTCTAAACCATCAATATCAGTAGAGTTTATTTTTCCATTATTAAATAAATAATAGATAAAGGCTATTGTACTACCTCCACTAATTGTATCAATTCCGACATCATTGCATAAATAATTAGCTCTTTGTATTGATTCAAGATTATCGTTAAGAATCAAAGAACCAAAACTTGCTACAGTTTCATACTCTGCAGCCTCAATTTCTTGGTCAGTTTTGTATTCACCTTCATTTATCATTGCTTTTTTAGCACATCCTATAGGACAAGAAAAACAGGGATACTTTTTTGAGAACAATTTTTCTGAGGCAGTTGCTCCAGAGATATTATAAGCACCATCCCAAGTTCCTAAAGTCCAATATTTTATGGGTAATTCTCCCTCTGCATTCCATTTATCAACTCCTCCTGATGTACCCAGAATCCCAAACATCTGCGTAGCAAAAGAAGACATGACTTGCTCTGTTGTTTTCTTTATTGCTTCTTTAAATTCATCTGGTCTTGCCGGTTCATAGCTTCTCTTTGAAGCTTTAATACTAATAGCTTTTAGTTTTTTTGAACCCATTACTGCTCCCATTCCTGTTCTGCCTGCAGCTTTATCTTCAGAAGCAATTGTAGCATATTTCACTAATTTCTCACCTGCTTGACCAATACATGCAATTCTAGTTAAATCAGACCCAGATTTTTCTTTTAATATTTTTGAAGTTTCGAATACACCTTTTCCCCATAAGGATGACGCATCTTTAATTTCAGCTTTCCCATCAGTAACATTTAAATAAACAGGGGAATCTGATGCGCCTTCAATAATAATTCCATCATAACCGGCTTTTCTTAACTCTGGTCCGAAAAAACCACCACAAATTGCTTCTCCCCAAATTCCAGTATAAGGGGATTTAGAACATATTGAAAATCTTCCACTGGTTGGAACATTTGATCCACAAAAAGGTCCATTCATTACCATTAAAATATTCTCAGGCGATAATGCATCTGTTTCCTTATCAATTTTATCATATAGATATCTTACACAATAACCTGAAGCCCCTAAAAAATGTTTAGCGATTTCTTCATCAAGTGGTTCTTCAGAAATTTCCTTATTACTCAGATTAATCCTTAATAATTTTCCAATAAATCCTTTCATATTTTTACCCTCTAAAAATCTTGATTATATACTTAAATAAATCTTTTAAGTTTTAATCTTTTTAGTTTTACTATTTAAGATTAAGATACTATAAATATTTCAGAGAAGAGAAGTCATTCTTTTTAATTTTAAACTTAATTTTATTTTAAAATTAAGAATTGTTAAAAGGAGTTAATTAAAGAAAACATATTAAAATTTATTTAATAACTTTTACGTCTTGGTCTTCTAATCTATCTAATAAATAAGGAAATTTAATTATATTATTTCTCTCTATATTTAAATATTTAAGGGAAGTCAAGGATTCAATAGTTTTAGGTAACTCAGTAATATTATTTGTTCTTAAAAATAAATACTTAAGAGATTTAAGTTTACCTAAAGAATCTGGAAGCTTTGATAATTTATTGTTTCCTAAATACAAATATTTTAGAGATTCAAGTTCTCCTATAGACTCTGGAATATCTTCTATTTCATTATAGTATAAATATAGTCTTTTAAGTGATTTTAGTGAACCAATTGAATTAGTTATTACTTTTAAATTATTCTTTCCAATATCTAGAGTTTCTAGGTTTTTTAATAATCCAATTGATTCTGGAATCAATTTTAAACGATTAAATCCTAAAATAAGATTTTTCAACAAAACCAAAGAACCTATGGAAGTTGTTAATAGTTCTAATTTATTATTAGAAAGATCTAATTCTTTTAATGATGAAAGTGAACCAATAGCTTCTGGTAATTCTTTTAATAGGTTTTTACTTAAATCTAAAATTTCTAAAGCTTTTAAATTTCCAAAAAGCTCTGGAAGGTTATTTAACTTATTATCAAATAAATCTAATTCTTTTAATAAAGAAAGACAGTTAATGCTTGCTGGTAGACTATCAATTTCATTTCGATCTAAATTTAAAAGTTCTAATGCGGTTAAATTTCCAATTGATTCCGGAATTTTTTTTAGATTATTTCTATCTAATCTTAAAATTTTAAGAGAGCCTAAATTTTTAAAGTCGGGTAGATTTATTAATTCATTATTAGTAAGTTCTAGTCTCAACAAGGAATTAAGAAATCCAATTGAATTAGGAATATCAGTTAAAAAATTTGAAGCCAAACTTAAGTTTTCTAACGAGTTTAATGAACCAATGGATTCAGGCAAATTGGATAATCTATTAAATGAAAGTCCTAAGTATTTAAGGTTCGTTAACTTACCAATTGAGTCTGGGAGAGAGATTAAATTATTGCCCTTTAAGAATAAGGAAGTCAATGACAATAAATCCCCAATAGAATCTGGAAGCTTATCTAGTTTATTTGTTCTTAAATTTAATCTTTTTAAGGATCTCAAGGAACTGATAGATTCTGGAAGACTAGTTAGATTATTATTACCAAGATACAATATTTCTAAAGCCCTTAAATTTCCAATCGCTTTAGGGAGTTCATAAATTTTATTTCTGCTCAAATCTAATGTTTTTAAGTTAGATAGCGCACATAGTGATTCTGGTATGGTTGTTAACATATTACCGCTTAAATCTAGTAATTCAAGAGATGTTAATGAACTTATAGCTTGTGGTAAAGAAGTTAACTTATTTGATTCAATACTTAATTCTTTTAAGTTGTTTAACGAAAATATTGCTTTTGGTAGTTTAATTAGTTTATTTTCGCTTAAATCTAAGCTATTCAATGAATAAACAAACGATAAATCTTCAGGTATAACTTTTAATCTATTACCTCTTAAAAGAAGCTGTTTTAAATGAGATAGGACGTTAATTTTTTCAGGGATTACTTTTAACCCACTTGAAAAAAGACCTAATCCAGAAATGTGGTCATTTTTTAAAGTATAGCCTATTGTATAACTATGTAGGTCTGATACTCTAGGAATTGGAAATCCTATTGATAATTCTAAACGCTTTAAGTATCTTTGCTCTGTTTCTGAAATAGCCATACGATGATCCTTAATAAAAATTTAATTGATTGATTATTTAACTTTCTCAGCACCTAAAAAAATAATATAAAAATGTTATATTTATGTTTAACATTTTGTAAAATTGTTTTGGTAAAAAAATATACTTATAAAAAGAAGAAAATTTGATAAAATTTGATTTTAAAAATCAATATCCTTTCCTTCAAAAGCATATATAAAAAGGTTCTTTAAATCTTCATCATTAGCAGATCTTGAACTCATTACGCTGCTAGAACTTTGAAAGCATAAAGTAATCAACATATCTAAATTACTTTCTAAATCTTCTTTAGATACTAAATCCTTAAGTTTAGATGGAAAGTTTACTTCTCTTTGTAATTGTTTTATTTTTTGAATCATTACGTCAGCCGCTTTGTTCTGATTTTCCTTCCAATCCACCCATCCTAATTGTTTAACAATTTTACCTAAAATTTCAATAGATTGATCTCTCTCATCAGTATTATTAATGCAAAATTGCGTTACATAGGGAAGAAAAAGACCAACAGCTCTTCCGTGCTGAGTATGAAAAATAGCTCCCCAACTATGACCCATAGCATGGCCAATATGAACTTGAGCATTGCCAAAACCCAATCCTGCCATCGTAGCTGCTTGATGCAGATAATCTCGAGCTTCTTTATTTTTTCCGTCTTTGTATACGATTGGTAAATATTTAAAAATTAGCTCTATAGCTTTTAGACATAAGGCTTCACTAAATTCATTCCTCCATAAGGAAATTAAACCTTCAACAGAGTGTGCTAATGCATCGAATGCTGTATTAACGGTTAACTCTAGAGGCATTCCAGTCGGAAATATTGGATCTACAATGGCATACATAGGGATTAAACCTTTATGGACTTGTTCTAATTTCTTCCATACATTTTCTTCATATCTCGAAATAACAGTTGCCCAAGTTGTCTCTGCTCCTGTTCCAGATGTTGTTGGAATAGCTATCATCTTGGCTTTTCTTCCTAAGTCATATAATTTAACATTAAATGGATGTAAGTCGTCAACAACAAAGTCAGGATATTCATATAATGCCCATACTGCTTTTGCGGTATCCATGACAGATCCTCCCCCTAATCCAATGATTATATTTGGAGCATAAGAAATGCATGATTCTTTAGCTTTTAAAACATCTTCTTCATGAGGATCTGGTTTTACATCATTAAAAACTTCAAAAGTTCTCCCAAATTTTTCAAGTTTGTCAGTTAATATTTTTAAATATCCCAAATCTTCTAAAATTTTGTCTGTTATAATAAAACATTTTTCACCAGGAATATTTTCTAAGAAATCTAAAGCATCTTCTCCATAAACGATATTTGGACTAAAAAAATACCACATTTTCTTCCTTCACCTTTCTCTACATTTTTATCTAATTTTAAGCTAATTGGATACTAATTATACTTAAATCTTTATTAAATTAAATAAATTATTAATTGCAACCTTAGTTACAAAAAAGTTCTATTATTAGGGTGTATTAAAATGGAAGAATTTGAAAAGGAAAATCTATATATTACATTCAAGGGAGTTATAGAGAGTATAATTGATGATAAGCGAAAAAATCCTAAAAATTTAAAAAATCTTAAAAAATTTAATGCAAAAATCAATTTAGGGCTTCAAATTCACGAAGATTATATTTATTGGACAAATCTTATTGCAGATGATGGTAATTATGTTTTAAGTAAGAGAAAATTAGACGACTATGATTTAGAAATCATAGCAGATCCTGAAGATTTAATGTATTTTTCTAGTGGAGAAAACTCGACTCTTCATATGATTTTTAAGAAGAATAAATTTGGTTTTAAAAAATTAAGATATAAAAAAGGAAATACAGGGAAAGGATATCTAGGGATATTATTAAAATTGCCAAAAATTTTAGTCTTAGATAATATAAAACATCCAAAATAATACTTATTATCCTTTTTCCTTAATTTTATTAATTAAATCTATTTAAAATTTAGAGTTTATTTTGTTTTGTTCAAAAATATAATATGATTTAGTTTCATTAACTTTATCTGATTTTTTATCTAATTGAAACAATGATATTTCTATATTCTGAGTTTTATTGCGGATATACAACACAATAAAGGATGGAATTCCGCTAGCGACAAAGGACCATGCCCCAGTTATACTCCCTGGATTTAAAAGTAATATACCATTTTTTGTAAGAAATATTTCTTCCATATGAGTATGCCCAGAAATCATTATATTATAATCTTTTTCTTGAGCAAGTAATTCGAGTTGGGTATGATCACCGCGAGGAGAAATTTGGTGACCATGGGTTAAACCAATAACTAAGTTATTCTTTCCTTCAATAACTGTATCAAGCTCTTGGTAGATTGGAGCATCTTTATTTCCATAATAATAATCCATATTCCCAATGACTCTAAATACGTCTCTTTTAGTAATCAAATTTAAAAATTCCATAAATTCAGGGTAATTTATCTCATCCCCCGTAAAAAAAGTATATTCAAATAATTCTGATTTTGTTAATTCTTCTAATTTAATCTGAATTTGGTTAGAAATATTTGATGCCCTTTTTGGAACGTGGCTATCTCCAATTATAAGAAATTTTACCATAAATTTTTCATAAAAATTTATTTCTTTTTCCTATTTTTATCTTTTTCATCAGCTTCCTTAACAAATAAATATAATTCTTTCGCCTTTTTATCCTTATCAAAGTGTTCTCTTATCGGTTGTAGTAGTTGATTTAAATATTTTATTACTGCTGGCTTTAAATCAGGAGGATTTAGATTTCCTTTTCCATAATCATTTTCCAACTCTTTAAATGAATTATATTCTATGTCTCCTCCATACTTCTGAGGTCTATCTACTTTAAATTTGTCTCTTAATTCAAAAATGATATATTTACAATATTCCAATATAGGATTTTCAGTTATTTGCTTTGGAGGACAATAGGCTTTATTTATCTTACGTTTAATATCATCAGGAGAGTCTAACATAAATATTGCAGTATCTGGATCTGATTTTGACATTTTAAGTTTTATTATTCTATCAACACCCGTTAAATCTGTATCTGGAGGTTTATTTAACCCCATTATCATATGGTGGTGAACCGCAACTGGTTTAGGTCTATTCAATTTGGTAGCAACCTCTCTAGCAAGCATATTCACTTTTCTTTGATCTAAACCCAATTGACATATATCTGCTGGAAGATAAAAAATATCAGCTGCTTGCATTAAGGGATATAATATTTGTGATGCTGTTAGTTTTTCAGATTCACTTCTTCCCATTATTTGTGTACATCTTTTAACTCGATTTAATGAACTATTGATTGCAATTTTTAAAACTAATTCCCAGTAAGCTGGATCTTTTACAATATCGGAAGCGTAAATAAATTCTACTCTACTCAAATCCATTCCACATACTTTCCATACTTCAATGAAAAAGTCACCAACCTCTTTAATAACTTCCAGATCTCCATCAAATTTATGATTAGCAGCAGCGTGCCAATCAGCAACGAGAAACTTAAACGTAACTCCTGCTTTAGTTATTTTATTTACATTTATTGCTCTTAATAAACCTTGAGCGATGTGAATATTACCACTAGGCTCAAAACCATCATAAGCATAAATCTCTTGATTATGGTCGTTTTTATATTTGACCATTTCCCTTAATTCATCTAGATTTATTATTTCTTCACCGACTTCTTGCAATAATACAATTTTTTCATCTAAGGTTAATGTCATCTTACTAGTAAATAAGTTGTTTTTAAAATACTAAATATGTTTTATGATAAAATCTTTATGGATTAATTGTATATTTGTATTTACTTCTTTTTCTTTTGTTCAATAGCTGCTTGTGCAGCTGCTAATCTTGCTACTGGAATTCTAAAAGGAGAACAAGAAACGTAATTAATACCAATAGAATTAGCAAATTTAATAGATCGTGGTTCTCCGCCATGTTCTCCGCAAATTCCACATTTTAAATCGGGCCTAGTTTGCTTTCCAAGCTTTATTGCCATTTTCATAAGCTTCCCAACACCATCTTGGTCCAATACTTCAAATGGGTTCGTATCCAAGATTTCCTTATTTAAGTAAATTGGTAAAAATTTTCCTTCAGCATCATCTCTGCTAAATCCATACGTCATTTGGGTTAAATCATTGGTTCCAAATGAGAAAAATTCAGCTTCAATTGCAATTTCATCGGCAGTTAATGCGGCTCGGGGGATTTCAATCATAGTACCAAATTTATATTCTAAATCTACTCCGTATTCTTTTATTGTCTCTTCAGCGATTTCTAATAATTGGGATTTAACTAATTGTAACTCAGAAATCATACCTATTAATGGAATCATTACTTCAGGGATTACATCAACGCCCTCAAGCTTTAACTCGCAAGCTGCTTGGAAGATCGCTTTAACTTGCATCTCATTGATTTCTGGCCATACAATTCCCAAACGACATCCTCGAAGCCCCATCATGGGATTCTCCTCGGAGAGTGACCTGATTAAGCTAATAACTTTACTTTTCTTTTTAATTTCACTATCTAAAGGACTATTATTGAGAAGTGACCTCGATAATTCATTAGTCATTTTTAACTCTTGATATTCGAGTTGTACAGTGCTCAAGTCTGGTAGGAATTCGTGCAGTGGAGGATCAAGTAATCTAATTGTGACAGGTTTTCCTTCCATGATTTTGAAAATTTCATAAAAATCTCCTTTTTGCATTGGCAATATCTTATTTAAAGCATCTTGGCGTTCTTCATGAGTTCGTGCTATTATCATTTTTTGGACTACGGGTAATCTATCTTGCGCCATAAACATATGTTCTGTTCTTGTTAGTCCTATTCCTTCAGCTCCAAACTCTAAAGCTTTTCTGGCGTCTGTTGGAGTATCAGCATTCGCTCTCACCCCTAAAGTTCTTATTTCATCTGCCATTTCTAGGAGTTCTGAGAATTCACCTTTTATTTCTGGTTCTACTAATGGAACTTTTCCTTCAATAACGCGTCCTAACGTACCATCAATCGTTATGAACTCTCCTTCTTGAATAATTGTATCTCCTACTCGAAATTCAGCTTTTTCTTCGTCAATTTCAATTTCTTGAGCACCAACTACTGCTGGCTTACCCATACCTCTCGCCACTACTGCAGCATGAGAGGTTTTACCTCCAAATTGGGTGAGTACTCCGCTCGAAGCATAAAGCCCATGAACATCATCTGGTTTTGTTTGTGGTCGAACTAGAATTATTTCTTCTTCACCCGCATTTGCCATCGCCTCTGCTTTATCAGGGTCGAAAATAGCTTTCCCTGAAACAGCTCCGGGAGAAGCATTAATTCCATTCGCTAAAACATGCATAACAGCATGTTCATCTATACTCTTAAATAATAATTTTGAAATTTTATTAGGATCAAGGCTCATTATTGCCTCTTCCTTTGATATTAAACCTTCTTTAACCATATCAACAGCTATTTTAACTGCTGATGATGGTGTCCGCTTGCCGTTTCTTGTTTGAAGGATATAGAGAATTCCATTTTCAACAGTAAATTCAATATCTTGCATGTCTTTATAATGATTTTCGAGTTTTTCCATCGTTTTTCTTAATTCATCATAAATTTTAGGAAACTCATCTTTCATTTCTTCCAATTTTTTTGGCGTTCTTATACCTGCAACAACATCCTCGCCTTGAGCATTTGATAAATATTCTCCAAATTTCCTATTTTCACCAGTAGATGGATCCCGTGTAAAGGCTACTCCAGTAGCTGAATCCCATCCTTTATTTCCAAAAACCATCGTTTGAATATTTACTGCTGTTCCAAAATCAGGAATATCATTGATTTTTCTATATGTTAGTGCTCTCTTATTATTCGATGATTTAAATACTGCTTCAATTGCAAGAAATAATTGTTTATAGGGATCTTGTGGAAATGGAGATCCTATTTCTTTTTCATACAACGCTTTATAATCTGCAATTACTTTTTGAAAATCTGATACCTCCAAATCTGTGTCTTGTGCATTTCTGGAAATTTGACGTTTGTATTTATTAAGAATCCTTTCAAATTTCTCATCTCCAATTCCCATTACCACATCTCCAAACATCTGAATAAATCGTCTCCATGAGTCGTAAGCAAATCGAGGGTTTTCTGTCTGCTCTGCCATGCCTTTAACGGATACGTCATTTAAACCAAGATTAAGAACTGTATCCATCATTCCAGGCATAGATTGGGGCGCACCACTACGCACACTTACTAACAAAGGATTTCGCTCGTCACCAAACTCTTTACCGGTTTTTTTCTCTAATTCCTTGAGATGTTTAATTACAATAGGTTCAATTTCAGCCATTATTTGCTCTGGGTGTTGAAAATATTCCAAACAAGCTTCAGTAGTAATCGTAAATCCTGGTGGAATATTTAGACCTAAATTAGTCATCTCCCCTAAGTTTGCTCCTTTTCCGCCTAAAAGGTTCTTTAATTCTTTTTTTCCCTCAGTAAAATCATATATATATTTGTTTGTTTCAGTGCTTGTCATTATTATTTACCAAATCTCTATTAATACAAAATTCATGAAATTAAATTGATAAAAACAAAATTTCATTGTTTTAACTAATTAAGAATTCAAACTTCTTAAGTTTATAAATATACTTTCTGAAATAAAATTTTGCTTTATTGAATATTTATATGGTATATGTAATTATAGCTGTTTTAACAATTCAAACAATTCCCAAATTCCATCAATAATAAAATCAGGTTTAGTTTCATTGCTTTTATTTATCATTTCTATAGTAATTTCTCCAGATAACACACAGCAAGTAGTAACTCCTGCCTCAATTCCCATTTTAATATCAGTATATAATCTATCTCCAAACATAATTGCATGTTTAGGAGAGATTTCTAATTCTTGAAGCTTAAACAAGAGCATCTGTTTATTTGGTTTTCCAAAAACTTCAGGCATTCTTCCGGTGGCTTTATATAATAAAGCAGCAATTCCACCAGCATCAGGAATGTAGCCTTTCTCTGTAGGACATCTATCATCTAAATGAGTTGCAATATAAGGAATTTGATTTTGAAGAAAATATGAAGCATTAGCTAAGCGTTCATAAGTTAATTCTTGATCAAAAGCAAGCACAATAATTTCTGGATTTTCTTCTGTTAAAATAAAACCTTCTTTCAAAAATTCCTTCTTAAGCGATTGTGTGCCTAATAAGAAAATCCTCTCATAATCATTTTTTTTAAGAAAATCTATGGTTGGGTGTTGAGATAAGATAATATTATCCCGGGTTATGTTTAGGTTTAAATTAAGTAACTTCCGAATATAATCAGAAGTTGATTTGCTAGAATTATTTGAAAGAAAGTAGAAGTGCTTATTTTTACGTTCTAATATATCAATTAATTCAATAACTCCATCAAAAAGTGTATCGCCTAAATAAATAGTTCCATCCAAATCAAAAAAAAATACCTTCTTTTTAAGGATTTCAGAAAAATCTTGTTTTTGATCATTCATAAGCGGTTTTTTGATGTTTTAAGCAGATTTAATTAAATACTATTTTTTAATTAGTAGAAAAAATAATAATTCAAAATTAAATATAAAAATGATTTAAAAATAAAAAATTTAATTAGAAAATCATAAAAATCATAAGTTCAAGCAATTATATTAGATGTTTCATCTTTTTTTTCATTTTGTATGAGCCATGCTTTATATTTAAAAGTGAATTTACCTTTTATTATGGCCTTATATCCTGTTTCTTCCTCAAATATTACTTGCTTTATTTCTGAATCCATTTCCTTATATGTGTAATGATATATTCTTTTTTGTATTAAGAAATAAATTATGAATAGTCCAACAAATATCCCAGGGATAATTATCCTTTGAAGGATTTCTGGAGTATATATAATAGTTATTAATCCAAGGATTAAGACTAAAGGGAGAATACAATAACAACAATAAAAACAGTAAGGAATTCCAGAAGAACTAGTTTTTGGTTTAAGTTGTATATCTAATTTTTTATGCGCGGCATCTTTGATTACCCACCTTTTATAGGCTTTTGTTAATTTATTTTTCTTTAATGGCTCTAAACCGGTCTCGTCTAAAAAGTGCTTACGCTTTAATTTTGTATCTAGGGCAATGCAAGTTCTTTTGATTCTTCGTAAAACTAATAAAAATAAAAATACTAAAAACAAACCTAAAAAAGATACATAAAAATACCACTCAAAAGGAGGAATAATATCTAATAAAAATAACCCTAGGATAATAATTAAGAGTAGAAAACTATTTGTTATGATTTTTTCAGCTTTACCTCTTAAATATAAAGAAAAAAATTCTTTTAACATTTTTATGAGTTTAGAATTTTACTATTCTAATAAGTTAATCCATATTCAGAGTAAAAAATAATAGAAGAAAAAAAAAGGAAATTATTATAGTTTTTTAATAGTCGATTGATTACTTTTTAGCTTTGGTGTGCCACACCATGGACAAAAATTTGAAGTTTCAGAAAGTTTGCTACCGCAAAAAGAACATGTTTTAGCTTCAGCTGGAGTAGTAATTTCAGAAGACCCAATACTTCTTCCTTCTATTTTACCTCCACATTTGGG
>JBATUM010000190.1:0-7888 GCA_049671145.1 Promethearchaeia archaeon | reverse complement strand
ATTACGGTTTAAAAACCTAAATTAGTTTAATAAAATACTTTCAAATATCATATTCTTTTACTTTTTTTTATATAGAAACCAAAATTAATTTATTTTTCGGAAAATACAAAAATTTTGAAGCTTTTTCTTATTGAAAATTATATAAAACATTCAGGTTTATAGATTGTACAATTTTAAATCTAAGGTAAGTCAAATACAAGATGTATACCAAATAAGGATCGATGTTCCCTTTGCCGTCAAATTTGTATGTCTTTACCTTTTTGAGATTGATGATCAGAAGGTCCTCATAGATTCTGGACTTAATATAGGAAATTGGAGTAAAATTTTCTTCTCAACTCTTAATGATCTTGGCTATAGTATTCAGGATATAGATTATTGCTTAATTACACATATGCATTTAGATCATATTGGATTAGTGAGAACTCTTAAACGAAAAAATAAAAATATTAAGATAATAATGAATGATATCACACATCAAATTCTACAATGGGAAACACATGATGAAAATCTTGGAGAATTGAAGCAACAAGCTAAGAAAGTCGCTGATCTGATGATAAAATATGGACTTAATGATGATGATGGAAAAAAAATTGTGCAATTCTTTACATTCTGGCCAAGATACTTGCGATATCAAAAACCTGATATGATTGTGCATGATGGTGATACAATATTAAATGATTTAGAAGTTATTTGGACACCAGGTCATAGTTTCGGTCATATTTGTATTTTTAACAAGCAAAAGAAGTATCTTTTTTCTGGTGATCATATCCTCTCTCGGATAACTCCTCATATTGGCAATTTTATTGTGCCTACTACTTTGTCTGAAAAGTATGCAGGCTATAATTTCGAGAATATTTTACATCATTATCTAAAATCTTTAGATCGAATTGATGAGTTAAACGCAGAAATCATTTTTCCAGCTCATCAAGAAATTATTTTTAACCCTCACGAACGAATTTTAGCGATAAAGGAGCATCACAAGAAGAGATTATTAGAGATATCAAGAGTAATTAAAAATAATCCAAAAACACCACTAGAAATCTCACAGATACATTTTGGAAAAGATTTAGATGAAATAAATTCATATATGGCATTAAGTGAAGTGTTAGGACATTTAATTTATCTGGAAAATGAAGGTAAAGTTCAAAAACTTGAAAAAAGTGGAAAATTTTATTATGAGAGTTAAACTGAATTTTTCATTTTTTCTTGTTTGACTCAATCTTAATCATTTAGCTTGTTTTCTACTTAGTCGATAGTTTCTAATTTTTGTTTCTGTAAAACACCATAATACGCCAATAACAACACATATGATTATGGCAATGATATCATAAAATATACAGAATATTAGATCAGAGGTTTGATACGGGTCTGGAAGAATACATGCAAAGTTTCCAGTGAACGCTTTCATTAAGCCGAAATAGAAAATTTGTACTAAGAGAATATGATATGATGACTTGCCAATCCACGCTATGCCTTTCGCGAATTTATTCTTTGGATTACTTGGAAAGATTAACATTACAATTAGAAATAGGAAAGCTGCATAGGTATAAAAAATAATGTTATAATCACTTCTCAAATACTCAATTTCATAATCATGGAATTGAAAAAGATATATATAGTAGGCACATAACGGAAACACAATCCACATAAATAAATTATGCAAACTAAATAGTTTATGATTTCTAGAGAACCACATTCCCAATCCAATACCACCAATATACATAAATATTGTCATGTAAAAGAAAACCATGGTATGCCAATCCGTCGCGAAGGAAAACATCAATAGACTTGTAATAAAATTAATTAGAATACATAAAATAAGGGTGAATAAAGCCCAGGCAGTTTTTCCAGAATATCCTTTATAAATAATTGGCATTAATAATATTGTTTGGAAAAGAAAAGGAATAAACCATACTCCTGGCCCCCAAAAAGGAGTAATACCCATGTAAAGATGTCTTTCGTCCATAATAGGGTATAATTGATTTAAAACAATGTTTTCAAAAGAACCATAGATTATTAAACCAGCAATTGTCGATATGACATATAAAATGAGATAAGGAAAAACATATCTCCAAAATTTTTTCTTGAAATAATGCCATGAATAAAGTTCTTTTAAAGATGATTTTCCGGTTCTTTTAAAGGACAAACCCATATTAAATCCCAAAATAACCACAAAAAAGGGGATTGAAAGTCTTTGCCACAAATAAACAGCCATCGCTTCTCTTATTTCTGTCGGAAGTCTAACTAGCGCATGCTCAGAAATAACAAAAATTATTATTATAGCTTTTAAGAGGTCTACTTGGAAATAATAGTTCCTCTTAGAATCATGTAAATCCTTCATGTCAACCACCTTTTAAACCAAATTCGTAGAGATTATTACTTATTAAGACTAGAGATTTTTTTTTATTTTGATTTTTATATTAAAAAAAATTATTGATATCGAATATATAGTTTACTTAATTAATTTTAAAATTATTATCGTAGAAATTGGTTATCTGAAATTTCAAATTAATCAAATGATACCATAATAAATAGAACCAGGAATAATTTCAATTAAAAATTCGAGGTTTTTTAATAGGATAATACTATTTGGAATTACTAAATCTTTAAGATTTCTCAAGCTCTTTAATATTTTTCAATACAACACAAACTCTTTCAACACTTTTAACATCACTTCTACCCCGAAAATTTTCTATAAAAGCGTCAAGTTCTGTTATTTCTGGGACATTGACTTTTACTAAAATTCCACATTCTCCCGCTAAAAAATATACTTCCTCGCATTGAGGTAATATCTGGGTTTCTCTTATTAATTCTTTTATTTCAGACTGATTTTTAGGTAGCAAGGTTATAAATGCATATATGCAACGCTCTTCTTCTCTGCAAACCTTAATAGTAAATTTCTCTATTACACCATCTTCTTGCAAGCGTATTACTCTTTTACGAACAGTTGATTCTGAGAGTTCAACATCCGTTCCAATTTCATGATAAGGTCTTCTTGAATCTTCAATTAGCATTTCCAATATTCTTTTATCCTTCTCATCTAAATTTTTCATAATAAACCCTTTTTCTGGTAATTATTGGTTTTTTTCCTTTTTAAAAAAATAATTATTTAAATTAAAAAATATATTATATTAATTCTTTATTTCTTTCCATTAATTTATTTAACATACTTGGGAAACTTCTTGAGTAGAGGCTCGAAAAGTCTTTCATACTCTACAGCCATACAATGGATGCCGCTAGCTTTAGTAGTTTTCTTGATTTCGTTAAGAAATGGTTCGAAGAATTCAATATTTATCTTATCGAGTGCTGCATATTTAGCGGGCTTATTACCCTTATTGTCTTTTTCTGCTTTTTTAAGTGCTTTAAGAAGTTCTTTTGGGACTGAAACGCCAGGTATATAGTTATCAAAATACCAAGCTATTCCGTGGCTTTTTAACGGGAATACTCCCAATAGTACGGGAACGTTAAATTGTTCTAAATCCTTAAGGAAATCCTTAGCTTCATCAATATCAAATGCTGTTTGTGTTTGGATAAAGTCAACACCTTGTTCTACTTTACGACCAACTTTAAGGATTTCTGGTTCACGTGGATTACTATTTGGGTTAGCAACACATCCATAATTCATTTCTATCTTTCCACCCTCAAGTTCATTTCCTTCATAATCAGTCCCTTCATCAATCATTATAGAAAGCATTTCACAAAACTGAGTACTATCAATATCATAAACTACTCTTCCTTTTTTGTGATCTCCAAGCGCTGTATGATCTCCTGTTAGAGTTAAAATGTTTTTTAGTCCCAGTACAGCCCCAGCTATTACATCGCCAAAGAGGGCAACGCGATTGCGGTCCCTAACTGTGACCTGCCAGACCGCTTCGAGCCCTACTTTTTCCTGAACTAGATAACTCGGTACTAATGAACTCATATAAGCATCGCCCTGTGGTCCATCAGTCACATTTGCTGCTACGATCTTCCCGGTCTTCTTCATTTCTTCGGCAGAATGAAATATTTCCTCTAGGCTAAGGATCTTTTTAGGTTCTAGTTCGCCAGTAAATACAAAATGTCCCGCTTCAATTGCTTTACATAAATTACTATATGCTGGTCTTTTTCCCATTTAGCCTTTCACCTCCTCTTTTTCTTCTTCTACATTCGTATATTCTTTATAAACTTCCAAATATCCTGGACTTGTAGAAGTTCTGTAATCCCTTGGACCTCTATATTTTTTAAACAAATCTAATCTATTGAATTCCTTTAATCTCTTCCAAATTTCAACCCATGCACATGGTACAGTATATCCTCTTACTTCACACATGCCATCAACCATCCCTCCGCAAGGTCCGTTACTTAAATGTTTAGCGCAACCTGCACGGGGACATACACCGCCAGTTTCTCCAATGATACAATCTCCACATGTTTCACATAGCTCAATAAAGTTATTTTCTCCATTACTCTGTGCACCCCCAAACATACTATTTTGAGTTGGGAAGGTTAATTTCTGCGGTAAAACTTTATTCATCATAACAACACCTAATCCGCAAGCTAATGTTAGAATCGCTTCATAATCTTCTACTAAAGGCCTTACTGTTGTCGCAGCAATTCTATCATCACATTGTCTTAAAACAGTAATGGCTTTCCACTTTAGATCTTTTCCCTTAGTTCTTGCTTTTAGTTCTAAGAGTTGTCCGAGCAATTTTGCCTCATTCACACTTCTGGGTGGTTGACAGCATCCATCGCAGCCTGCTATGAGGATTTTGTTGTATGGTTCTATGTATCCATAAATTTCTTCAATATCTTTTAATTGGGTTATAATCATTTTTCAAAACTCCAAATTTTTTCTTTTCTTTTTAGATTTTCATAAAAATTTTCAATTTATTTTATTTATCAAAAAAGTTCTCATATTTAGGTTGTTAATTTTTCAATCAACTTATTAGGCTTCACACTTCTAGTAGAAAGACTAAGATCTTCTAAAGCTACACCCAACGCAATTGCCATTATTTCAGGTAGATATAATACCGGGATATCCAGTTCTTTTCCAGTCCTACGAGCAATGATCTTTTCTTTTCTGTCATATTGGGTTACGCAAGCGGGGCATACCGCAATTAAAGCATCAACTTCTTCTTCAAGTTCACATAACTCTGTCATTTTATCTTCAACAAGTTTTTCGCCAATTTCTTCCTGTAAACGGGCACAAAAACCACAACATTCTAATTTAGTAGCAAAATCGATTGTTTTTGCTCCAAGAGTTTGAAGAATAAGATCAATTTTTTCAGGCTTTTCTGGGTGATCAAATCGCATTATTTTACTCGGTCGGACTAAGTGGCAACCATAATGTACAGCAAGATTTAAATCATCAAGGGGTTTAATCACTAAACTTTTCAATTTTTCAAGCCATTCTGGTTGAGTGAGTATTTCTACAAAATGGTAAACAGTTATCTTTCCAGTATATTCATAGTTTATTTTCTTTAAGATTTCATTAATTTTCTTCAGATGCTCGGGATCCTCTCCCAGAAGAACACTCACAGTTTTTAAAGTTTCATAACATCCTGAACAAATTGTTAAAACATCTAATCCCATCTTTTCAGCAATTGCAAGATTTCTTGCTCCTAAAGTTAACCAGGTATCAATGTTTAATGATTGTAATGATACTGGCTCTGGACAGCAACTAACACCCTCCATTTCTTTCAGTTCAACACCTAAAATACTTGCTACATCTCTAAATGCTTTCTCTAGCTGGGGCATTTTTAGTGGTATTGTACATCCTAAGAAAAGTGAGAATTTATTTCCTTTTTTCGTCATTTATTTATCATCCTCCTTTTTTATTATAAGATCGCCTAATCCTGTTTCGTTTATTATAAACCTTATATCATCAAGATTGGGGGGGACAATTTCTGGTAATCCCATTCTTTCCCGCCTTCTATCGATATTTTTCTTCATTCCTTCTGTATAAGGTACTACAAAACCATTATCATAAATGACCTCAACCGTGCTCGAATATTCTTTTGGTATTTTTCCCTCTTTTGCTGCCATATTTCGCAATAACGCTAAAATGAAAGAATAATCTACATTTTTAGGACATCTTTCAGTGCATCTATGACACAGTGAACATGTCCAAATTGCGTTACTTGATAAAACTTCTTCTTTTAACCCTAAAAGGCATGATGCAACTACTCTATGTGGTTGCAAATCAACATATTCCGTTACTGTGCAACCAGAGCTACATACACCGCATTGAATACACTTTAAAAGTGATTTTGCACCTACCTTTTCAGCTATTTCATAACGAAAGTTTAAATCCAACTCACTTGCATTTTTCTTTAACATTTCAGTCATTTTTATGCTCCCTCCTTTGCTTTTTCTTTTTTTGGTTCAATTCTGTCACCAGTTTTAGCTAATGGTCCAAGTTCTTTCACTCTATTTACAAATTCGGTCACTACCTCAGAGAAACGCTTTCCTTCACTAGCTGAAACCCATTCAAGTCTGTAGCGATCCGGATTAATCCCTACCTTTTCAAGTATTTCATGAAGTTCATTATAACGCATTTGCATATCATAATTACCTTCTAAATAATGGCAGTCACCAATATGGCATCCACCTACTAATACACCATCTGCACCTTCTAAAAATGCCTGTAAAATGAAGTGTTTTGGTATCCTTCCTGTGCACATTACTCTTATAGGTCTAATATTGGTTGGATATTGGAAACGACTTACACCACATGTATCTGCTCCAGCATAACTACACCAATTGCATAAGAATGCCACAATACGAGGTCTTTCGTCCACAAAATCTCCTCGAACAGCCTCTCTAATCATAGGATATATCTGTTCATCTGCAAAATGTCTCATGATAATAGCACCTGCTGGACATGCAGCAGCACAATCACCACATCCTTTGCATAATAAAGGATTGGATTCTGATACTAAAATCTCATTATCAAAATTTACGCCAATCGCTCCAAAATTACATACTTCCTCACACTTTTGACATGCTATACATAAAGCAGGATTAACTACTGAAACTAAAGGTTCATTCTCAACCTCTCCAGAAATGAGTGGAATTAAAGCATGAGCTGCTGCGCCTCTCCCCTGAGAAATCGAATCTGCTATTCCTTTAGGGCTATGACATGTTCCTGCTAAATAAATTCCATCTGTGGCAAAATCAACGGGCCTTAACTTTATATGAGCCTCTAAGAAATATCCATTTTGATCTCTCGCACATTTGATCATTTCACCTAGTTTTTGAGTATCATGAGGAATTAATGGCGTAGAAAGAACAACTTTATCTGCATCTATTGTAAGATTAATTTGAGTTAAAATGTCCTGGACTTTTACTTTTAGTTTTCCATTTGCAATATCTACAGTAGGATATTCATTGAATCGTATATAATTGACGCTTTCGCGTGCTTTCCAATAATAAGGTTCTTCATCGGTTCCTACCCGTATATCCCTATATAGTACATAAATATTTGAATTCGGGTATGTCTCTTTCACATATAATGCATGTCTAATTGATTCAGAACAACATATTAGAGAGCAATAAGTTACTCCATTTCCTCCTACAGGTTGACGTGAACCTACACAATGAATAAAAACGAGTGTCTCACCATCTTTTAATTCATTATTTCTCAATTTCTCTGATAGTTCTAATTGGGTCATTACTTTGTCACTCATATCTTTTTCTCCATAATGATACCACCCTTCAGGTTTAAACTCATATGCTCCCGTTGCGGTTATAATTACTCCTACGTTTAAATCAGTATTTTTAGCTTCAGCTTTACTCTTAATCTTTACTTTGAAATCTCCAATAGAACCTTTCACATCTATTACTTCAGAATTCAAATAAGTAGTAATATTTTTATGAGAATTGAATTCTTTAAGGTGATTCTCTAGAT
>JBATUM010000189.1:0-18788 GCA_049671145.1 Promethearchaeia archaeon | reverse complement strand
GCTGGTATTACATTATAATCTGTTGTCCTTTCCTTGACCGGAAAGTTACCAATACTAGCTAGTGCATTAGCAACTGCAATATCTCCCATATAACTTGCAACATGAGCTAACATTGGAGCTCCTGAAGCTGCAACATCACCAATTGCATAAATGCCTTTCACATTAGTTTCGGTTGTTTTAGCATCAATCTTAATCGCTCCTCTTTCTGTTACAATTCCAAGTTCTTCAAGCCCAAGGTTTTTAGATTCTCTTGCTCGACCTATTGACACTAAACAATAATCGGCTTCATAGTAAAATTTTTCAGCACTTTCCACTTGATCTCTTGGAACATTTGCTGAACATGTAGTTGCTTTTACTCCCGACACAGTATTTTCTACCGATAACACATTTTGAGATACATGTAATTCTATCCCTAAACTAGTTATTTTCTTTTGTAGTTCTTTTATAATTAATGTTTCCTCTGTAGCTATCGGTGTTGGGAGATACTCTAACATAACAACTTTAGAGCCAAAGGTTGCGAAAATATTTGCAAACTCGCATCCAATAACTCCAGCACCGATAATGAGCAAACGTTCAGGAACAGTTTTAAAATTAGGATCAAGTATGTCATCACTAGTTAAAATTCTATCATGATCGATATTAAAGGCTGGAATCATAGCAGGGGAAGAACCGGTAGCAATTATTACTCTTTTTGTTTTAATATTATTCATCTCAACCCCTTCTATTGAAATTTCAAAACCATCATTTACATTTCCCCCAATTATTTTTCCATGACCAAAATAAACATCGTTTTTCCAAGCTTTTTCCAAAGCACCTATACCTTGTACAAGTTCTTCTACAACCTTATTTTTTCTCTCAACAGCTTTAGCAAAATCTAATTTAAGTTCGCAAGAAACTCCAAATTCTTCTCCATTTTTCGTTATTTTATGTATCAAATCTGCTGATGCGTATAGAGCTTTTGTTGGAATGCAACCCCAATTCAAACAAGTTCCTCCTAGTTTTGCTCTCTCAATTAAAGCTACCTTCGCTCCGAATTGAGCAGCTCTAATTGCTGAATGATATCCTCCAGGACCAGCACCAATAACTACCAAATCATATTGTTGTTCAGACATAATAACTATAATGTTTTTTTATAAAAGAAGTTGAATAAGTAAATAAATCAAAAAATATTAAATTTATTAAATAAAGATTTATTGCTAAACGATCAAATAGAGTAAAATCAGTTAAGCTTTTTATTGAAATCGTTAAAGAATGAATAAGGAGTGATAGAACTCAAATATTATTTAAATAAATTTATGATTAAAATTTTACATTATTAACTTCTACAAGAGTAATATTATGTTTGTTAAGAATACTTCTCAATTACTTTCTGTAAATAGTTATAAATCACAGAAATTCTTAAGAGAAATAGGATTAAATTGCCTTGAAAAAGCTTTAAGTGCAGTTAAACCAAAAAACTTAATAAGAAAATCAATTAAAATTCAGGATAGTAAATTAATCATTAAAGATGATGTTTTTAACTTAAAGGAATATAATAAAATATACATTATCGGGGGAGGTAAAGCTTCGGCAGAAATGGCCTATACTTTAGAAGAAATTATGTCAAATTCACCCATTAGTTATGAAGGAATAATAAACGTTCCTGAAGGTTTAGAGATAAAACAATCTGAGACTACAAAAAAAATCGAGCTAAATTTTGCTACACATCCCATTCCCAATGAAAGCGGTGTGAATGGAATCAAAAAAATGTTGGAAATTATTAAGAGATCTTCTAGAAAAGACTTAATTATATGTTTAATTTCTGGTGGAGGATCAGCACTTTTACCTTTACCAAAAAATGGTATTACTTTAAGAGATTTGCAACAAGCCAATTCATTACTATTAAGATCAAGTGTATCTATACATGAAATAAATACTGTAAGAAAACATTTATCTGATTTTAAAGGAGGCAACCTCGCTAAGATTATATTCAACTACAGTAGAGCTACTTTAATTTCACTAATAATATCAGATGTTGTTGGTGATAATTTAGATTCTATAGCTTCTGGTCCGACTGTACCTGATAAGAGCACATTTAAGGATGCTGTAGAAATATTAAAAAAATATAATCTCTATCAAAAAGTTCCAGATTCAGTAAGGAAAATATTAGATAAAGGACTCATTGATAAAAATCTAGAAAATCCAAATCCTAACGATAAATGTTTTACTAATGTTCATAATTATTTAATTGGAAGTGTGAAATTAGCTGTTAGTGAAGTAATCGCATATCTTAAACATGAATTTCTTACTAATTACTTCTCTGATGAGATCACTGGGGACGCAAATGATTTTGGAAGGAATCTTTACCAGATCATATCTGAAGAAATAAAAAAATATAAAAACATAAAAAAGGGGGTTTCATTAATTGGCTCTGGTGAACTTACGGTATCCATCAAAGGAGATGGTATTGGAGGGAGAAATCAGCAAGCGCTGTTAGGTTTTCTTGACTTTATAAGAAATAAAGAGATTAATTATAAGTTTCTCATCATTGGAGCTAATCTTGACGGTATGGAGGGAAATAGTCTGGCAATGGGTGCTTTAATAGACAATCTTACATTAAAAGAAATGATTAACAAAAATCTAAACTCAAAAAAGTATTTAGATAATAATGATTCAAATTCACTATTTAAAATCCTCAAATCTGAGATAATTACTGGTCCAACTGGAGCAAATGTTAATGATTTAATTATGGTTTTACTTTTAATTTAATTTCTAATTTAAAAATTAGATTAAAATAGATAAGATAATGAAAGAAAATAAAAAGGATTTGAATATTAACAGAATTGGAAATAGTTTAATAAGAACTTGTCCTGTATGTGGCTTTAGTTTTAGAACTTTTGATCCAAAAACTAGGAGAAAAATTACTCTATGTCCGATGTGTGGGCATAAGTTTATAGAACCAGATATTTTACCACATGATAATGACAAATCGAACAAGAGATTTTTTTAGAATCTGTTAAAAAAATTATAATAACAATAATAATTAAAAGGATTTTTCAAAATTGTAAAATCACTTTTCGATTGACTTTTTGTTGAAATGAAAAAATATATTTAACTATCGTGTTTATATTTATTTTACTAATCAATAATTATCAATCCATAAATAAATTAGGATCAATTAACAAAAAAGTATAAATAAATGTGATTTAGAATGGCACGTAAGAAAGAAAAGAAAACACGAGCAGAGCCTCGACTGGGGTGGGATGCAACAGAAGTAGATGAATCAAAAGTAGCGGAAGGTTTAAAAAGAACTGAGATGGATGATGGAAGAGTTAGATTAGTGGATAGAGATATTTCTACTCCTGTTATTGAAACTTATGATGCGGATACAGGTGAACTTGAAGGTTCAATCCTATTAAAAGATGGAAATCGCGAGGGTTTATTAGCACTTGTAAAAATCATGGAAGATGTAAATTCAGAGTTAGATCATGATGGTAATATCGAATCCATTAACTTCAAAGGGAAATTTAGTGTGGAAAATCCCAGTAAAAATGATAGATTATGGGATATAGATTTAGCATTAAAAAATATTGAAAGCACTAATTTAAAAACAAACGAAATAAAAATTCGAGAATTAGGTACTGATCCTGATACAAGTGTTGAGTCTGAGGATTTTTTGATTAAAGGACAAGCTAAAAATCTCTTATTAATCAAAGAATATGTCAACACACTCGCTAATGCTGATGATGTGTTAAATATCAGAGATATTGAAGATGATTTAATTAGATTAAAAGATAAAACAGCTAAAGCAGGTTCTGCAGTAAAAAAATCCAAAGTTGAGCTAGAGGAAGAAGAGGAAGAAGAAGATGAGGAAGATGAGGAAGAAGAGGAAGAGGATAATGATATTTATGATGTTGCTTCTGGACGTTCATTACAATCTTTTGGAATTTCCATTGACAAAGAAAACACTGTTACTTTTGCTATTGCTCTAAGAAGTTTATTCGAAAAACCAATCTCTAATGTAAAAGTCGTAAAAAATATTCCAGATGAATTTACAAATGCTTCAGTCAGAGAAACTACAATGGGAAAGGGGGAAGTCGAAGGAAATAAGGTGATATGGAGAATTGAGAAATTACCTCCAGAAACTACAGTTTTATTAAAATGTACATGTAGTATAATGGTTACTGATATTACTAAAAGAAAAACTGGGGTGTTAGAAGTAACTTATGAAGGATCTTCTTCATTTGCAGGAGGTCTTGCAGTTGATAAATATGACGCTTACACGAGAAATAAATTTTATGTTGACGCAGTTGAAAGGGACGAAGAACCAGAGATCTGGGACTGTAAACTAGTATTTGAGAATCCTTCTGAGTTTGTAATTCAATTATTTAATGCCGATGTTTATTCTCCTGAGGATGAAACCAAAAAGTATGTAGATATAGATCCAAAAGATGTACCCCTTTTACCTGCAGGAGCACAATGGCATTCTAGAAAATGGAGATATGAATCTGAAGAATATCCTGCATTCAGAAAGAAACTTGAATTTAGAGTTATGCCAGATTTTCAGACAATGGTTAATGGTACAATTTCTATAGCAGATGTGATTTTGGAAATTGCAAGTATTACGGGAGATATGACTTATGATATCACGCAAGTACCTACTTATAAAGAAAAAGATGTAGTTGCTACCTTAAAGATTGTAAATAATGGTTCTGCACCATTAGACCTAGTTGTTATTACTCAACAATATTTTACCAATGAATTTCAACCACCCAAAGCTGACGAAATTACAATGATTTGGGATAAGGAGGAACTTGAAGTACCATCTGGAGCTGTAAATTTTGATGGTAGTGTATTTAAACTTCAATTAAAAGACCTGAGAAATTCTGACACAGGGATGTTCAAACCGGATTCAACTTTAGAATTCAAATATCCTATTCATTGTGTAAACCCTGTTCAAGATGCAACTTTTGAATCTCAACTTATCTATCATGCTAATACATTCCCAATTTCTCAAGAATTAGAATTTATGCCAGAAGTCCCCATAGTTGAAGCTCTGCATTTGAGAAGGAAATTCAGAATCGGAAAAGAAGTTGTACCAATTGGTGACTTAGGAAATTACAGAATTGTTTTAATTGTTGAGAATATAGGTACTGCTCCTCTTCAGAATTTAATCTTGATGGATAAGGTACCAGATTCTTTTGAATATGGAACCTATAGCGAAAAACCAGAGATAACCGATGAGGTTGGAGAGGATACACTTAAATGGAGTATAGATTTACTAAGTGCTGGAGAAAAATTAGAAATTACTTATGAAATCAATGGTTTGGGAGAATACAGTCCTTCGGATGCACAATTAGGGTTATAAATTTTTTTATAATACTAAATTTTTTTTATAATAATCAATTTTTTTTATAATATTTTTAAGAACATAACCATTAAATAGATTTAAAATACCTTAATTTAATTATTATTTTGATATTATATACTTTTATGTTAATTCGTACTTCAATAATTCTAACTAACTTAATATCCTAAAATGTCATCTTTAAAGAAAAAATTTAATTTAAACTGGATATTTGAGGCACCCGAAGCAGTTTTAACTTGTTCAACTCTAAAATGTGGTGATACGTGTTATTTAGTTTTTGGTGGGCATGATAAGACTTTATACTTGATGAATGAGGAATTGAACATTCTTGACAGCATTAATTTTGACGGGTGGGTACGAACAACTTTTCCAATCGATCTTACTGGTGATGGATGCCAAGAAGTTTTAGTAGGTGCAGGAGATGGCAATTTCTTAGTTGTAAAGTTTGTGAAAGGAATCAATAAGTTAGCTGGAATAATGAATTTTAAGACTAAGGGTAAAGTTTTATGTGTCGCTGCAGGTGATTTTACTAGAGATGGGAATAATGAGTTGATATATGGCGGAGAAGATAAAACACTAAAGATTTTTGAGAATATCGATTCAAAAGAGCCACATTTTATACTTTATTATGATTCTTGGGTAACTGCCTGCATTTTAGGTTATTTAAAGCTTCCAGATATAAAGAATCCCATATTTGGTCTATTAGTTGGGACTAAGAATGGTTTACTTCAATTAATTCAATCAAAAGACGGTAAACCAGATGTAATTTGGCAAAAAAATTTAGGTTCCCAAATAAATACCCTGGCAATTGGGGATGTTACTAACGATGGTTATTATGAAATAGTCGTAGGTTCAGATGATTCTTATATAAAGATACTCAATAGTGAAGGAAAGAGTTTGAAAGATATAAAGCTTGAAGAAGGTCGTCCAATATCATTAAAAATAGTGGATATTGATGAAGATAACGCAAAAGAACTTATCGTTGGAACTGCTGACGGATCATTAAGAGTTTATCATAACACAAAAATGAATTCTACAGATATTGAGTTAAAATGGAAGACTTCAACATCAACCTCAGTTAAAGTAGTATCAACAATGACAGATCCTAAAGAAGGATTAACAAATATAATTTTTGGTGGTTATGATAGAAGTCTTAGATGTGTAACTGATTTTGAATGTGGTGAAAAACCTGTCTTAGATATTCCATATAATATTGTCATATCTGATAGAAAACCAGAATTAGCAGAGAAGCCTCCAGAGAAAACCATTAAATTAGAAACAGTCCCTACAAACATTAGAGAATACATCTTTAAGAATTTAATTGATAAAAAAATAATTCAGGAGATTGCTCTTGACTTAGAAAAGCGAGGTTATCTTAAGGATAGAGTTATTGAAGAATTTGAAAGGATGATTACAGAAAAACAAGATCAATTTGATAAAATAACCTATTCAGCATGGACGTTACCTGAAGATAAAATTGGGTTAGGGGGTGTCGTTGGAGCCCCAGTTAAAAAACGTAAAAAAATAAAACCTATTGTTATTGAGGAAAAAACTGAGAAAGCAAAAGGAGAAGCATTAATTGATGCCTTAACAAAAGAAGTTGAAAAGGAAATAGTAGCGACAAAAAGGACACCACAAGGAACTATAACTGAAGAAAATTTAAGGACAATAATTATTCATCACTTAGAAAAAAATAAAATTGTATCTTCCAAAACTAAATTGATAGATGACATTGTCATTTTAGGGTATAATAAGGATTTAGTGGAAAAACAAATTGATTCTTTAAAAGATGAGGGTATTGTTGCCTATTCTCGGTCTGATCCAAAAGGTTGGTACCTATCGAATTATTAATTTTAATTAAAAAAGTTTTCAATCTCCTGTTTAAAAGGTTCAAATTGATTTAATTCAGTAAAATCTCTATTTTGAAACTTTGAAATAAATAATTGTAATATTACTTCAACTTTTTCTAAAAACTTTTTAACAAATTTATCTGTATCTTTCTTCTTTTTATCCGTTAAGCCATACAGAATAATAGGTTCCTCTAAATTACCATCAGAGGTTTTAATTTCAGAAGTCTTAAAGATAAATAAAGTGTTTTTTGATTCAAGATATTCTAAAGAATGATTATTGAAAGCACTTTCAGCAAAAATAGTAATCGCTGAAATGAACGCTCCCCTTAAATCCTTGGTTTTTTCATTTTGGTCTCTCAAATGCCTAAATTTATGCTTTACTAATACAAAACCTCTAAAGACTATTCCCAATTCATATAATTCTTTCATCATTCTCTAAATCGATTGATCCAATTACTCCATTTTCTCCTACAAAAATAGTAAAGATATTCCTATTTAATTTTAGACTTTACTCTAAATTATGAAAAATATAGAAAATCAAACATTTAAAATACAAATGTATCCCCCACACAGATTTTCCTAAATTGTGAAGGATAAAGCTTACTTATATTAGTAATATGTCGAGTACAATGGCTAGCACCTATAACCTCGATATTTTTTAAATATGAAAATTTATTAAAGCCATGAAATCCCCCAATAATTGCTTTTATTTCTCCTAATTGTTGGCTCTTCAGAATAAAATGCTCTAAACCTGGATGTGCACAACCAACTAATAGAATTATTTTCTTCTCTTTAGTTTTTAAAAAAAGTGCTTGTTCCGGTATATAAGAACTACCAATTTGACCAGATGAAAAAATATTTTCATCTAGCTCTTTTGTTTCCAAGATACCAACAATGTTGGCTTCAGGGAATGATCTTTTGAAGGAACTTGAATTATTGACTGGAACGTAAATTGTTCTTTTTGGATTTAGTTGATAAATCGCATTTAGTCCACCAGCATGGTCACTATGGTTATGTGAGATAATTATATCTTCTATTTGTGAAGTATTCAAGTTAAATTTCTTAATATTATGAAGTAAAACATTTCCATTTCCACCTGTATCAAACAATAGAAATTTATTGGTAGAAAAATTATAAATTAAGGCAGAGAATCCAAATCCAGTTAAAAAACCTGCCATATTGCATTTATTATCATATAATATCTTAAGTTCGAATGATGAACTTGAATGCATATATTTTGAATAATTATTATAAATTATTAAACTAAATCAAATTAAAATTATTATGACAGAAAAAGATATTATGACTCGTTTTGATGAAAAAATTAAAAATTTAGAGGAAACATTACCCAAATTAGAGACGGATTTAAACTGCGCTGCGCTTACTCTTACAAATATTCTTGAAATACTTGATATATCAAATTCTTATTTTTACAACCTTTCAGTTCCTCTTGCTGGTGGTTTTGGTGGTTTTAAATCATATAAAGATTGGAAAGGGCCATGTGGCGCTGTATGTGGAGGTTGTGCTGCAATTGGTATAATACTTGGAGGACAAAGAAAATTAAAATTTAGTGAACATTTAAAAGTGTATCAAACTGCAGCAAAATTTGTCCATTATTTTGAAAAGAAATTTGGATCAGTCTCATGCCAAGGGCTATGTGGAATAGTTTTTAGTGATTTAAATTCCATGGATGATTATATTAAGGATAAAGTATGGGAACATCAGTGCTATAAATATGTTATATTTGCTGTAGATAAAGTAAGAGAGTTAACGGCTTCAGATCTAAAAGAGAAATGGAAATAATATTTAGAACTCTTATATTAGAAAGATTTCAAATAAAATCATGAATAATCCTTAAAAAATTGAATTTAAAACTTTTTAAACTATTGTTATATTATTAAAATTATTCTGAAAAAAAATATAAATTTTAATTAGTAAATTGGTAATTTCTATGACAGATGAGGAATCTCGTTTTTGTCCTTACTGTGGTGTAAAATTAAAACATCCATATTGGGTTCATGTTCAAGATAAACATCAAGAGAAATATTCTCAAAAAGAAACATGGATTAAATTGTATGAAGACTACAGAAAGTTAGGTATGCAAGAAGATATAAGCTTAACAGTAATATCCGAGCTATTCAATGCTACTGTTGAAGAGGTTAAATCTTTCCTAAGAAATGCAAAAGTTCTTTAACATCTTTCATTTTGAACCTAAATAAATAGATTTAATAAAAATTAAAATAAATATAAATTTTAAAAAATATTGGAGTTAAAATTCTTCTTCGTCTTCTTCTAAAAGTCCTGCTTGTTTTAGTAAATCCTCTACTGAATCACGAGCTTTCATTACTTGTTCATTATCAGTAAGTTTAAGGTTTTCTAAAACAGAATCAGAAAATTCCATGAATTTTTTAATAGATTGAGACGAAAAATCTTTTAATTTATCTGAAGTCTCTTCTATAAAATCCTTTCCACTCTCTCCAAAAGCTCCACCAACAAAATCCTTGAAAGCATTATTTAGTTTATCTATAAAAGTTTCTTTCTTTTCTTCTCCTTCATCACTCATTATTTACTTACCTTTATGATTTAATTGTTTTGTTTTTTAGAAAATAAATTTTCATATGTTAAATAATTTTTTCAAACACATACCCGTATTTCTTATATTAATTGAATTATCATTTGATCATATTTTAAAAATAAAAATAAGAATAAAGGTAATATAGTATTCGTAAAGAACAAATAAACCAAAAGCTTCTCTAGCCCATGGTCCAGAGATAACTTAAGAACAATCTAATATTCTTACTCCATCAAATATTTTGGACATAATTATCATAGATATTATTTATTTTATATTTTAAAGTGATGAAATCTTTTTAAAAATAAGTGAAAAGAGATGAATGAACATCATTTTCTTCATGGATTTCTAAACCCAAAAACTGTTGCGCTTTATGGAGCAAATAATAAAGGTAGTTCTTTAGCTGGCCTTCAAATTATGAATTTAATCAAGTCTGGATATGATGGGAAGGTATATCCAATTCATTTAAAACTAGAGTCTGTAATGGGATTTAAAGCTTATAGAACCATTGCTGACGTTCCAGAGATTCCTGATCTTGTAATTATCGTTTTACCTGCTAATTTGGTCCCTCAAATTTTTAGGGAATGTGGTGAAAAAGGTGTGAAAAGGATAGTGTTAATTTCTGGAGGTTTTCGTGAACTAATTGGAAGTCGTAAAAATACGTTAACAGAAGATATAAATAATATTGCTAAAGAATATGGAATTAGATTTATCGGTCCTAATTGTTTGGGTGTTTTTAATAATTGGTATGGTCCAGAAGAAGAAAATAAATCCTTTAATATCTTTATTTGGGAGAACCTTAAAAGAAGTAAATTTTCGATTGCGTCGCAGAGCGGTACACTTTCATGTCATATTTGGTATGATCCTGAAAATTTAGATTTAGGGTTGAGCAGATCCTTATCCGTGGGAAATGAGGCTAATATTGATATAGTTGATTGCTTAGAATATTATAAGGAGGACCCATACACAGAAATTATAGGATTATATATTGAAGAACTAAAAAGAGGGAAAAGATTTTTAGAATTAGCAAGAGAAGTGTCTCGTAAGAAACCAATTATTACGATTTATGTTGGCGGTTCTGAGGCAGGTAATCGTGCTTTACAGAGTCATACAGGGGCCCTAGCGGGTGATTCAAGGATATATGATGTTATGTTTAAAGAAACGGGAATTATTAAAACAGATTATGTTCAAGAATTTTTAGATATTGCACTAATTTTATCGAGAGGGATATTACCAAAAGGCAATCGCCTAGGAATTATAACAAATTCGGGCGGTCCAGGGGCAATGGTTGCTAATAATGCTGAAAAGCATGGATTAATCGTCCCAGAACTATCTAAAGGGCTTCAAGAAGAATTAAAAGAAATTTTACCCATAACCGCGAGTTTTAAAAATCCTATAGATTGTACTTTCGATATGAACCTTCCATACTTCTACATAACCTTACCCGAATTATTAATGAAATCAGGCGAGGTAGATGCCATCATTCAATATGGGGTCGTCGGATTTCAAGATGTTATGGATGATTACTTATCATATAAAGAAATTGCTAAACACGCTGAATTTCAGCATCAATCTGAGGAATCTATTGATTTTTTAGCTAAAAAATTAGTTCAACCAACAATTAAAAATTCTAAAAAGTATTCAGTACCCATATTACACATAAGCCCTATGAATTTTAACACTCCTTGGTCTAAACGATTAAGGGAAAATGGCGCAATTCTTTTTAGATTATGGGATCGTCCAGTTAATGCTTTAGCAAAAATATGTGAATATGTTGAATTTAAACAAAAACTAATATAGGTTAATTTAATTTCTATTTTTTTCCAACCATTTCACGGCAAAATCGACCATTTTTCGCTGTGAGAGTAATCGAGATTCTGCAAGACCTACTTTTTTTGGTTGATATTGTATAATCGCCTCAAAATCGTGTCCTAATTTCTCAAAGTCGTCAGAATTATGGTTTAATTCATTCCACACAACCCATTTTCTCTTATGTTTGACAAGAATTGCCGAACCATTAGATACAAATTTTTTTCCCTTATATTCACATCGATATTCAGCAAGATGTAATGAGCTATTGTTTGAGTGTAAAACTCCTAATAACAATATTTGCCCATTTAAGTCATAAATTCGGGCTAATGGTGAATTTTCTCCTAAATCTGAGTCTAGTTCATGATTTTCTGTAATTTTTTTTGCATTTTTCCCCCATACAGCAAAGGATGAGATAGGATGATCACTTCGAAAAACATCAGGGAATTTTCGGAACGTTTCTGCAATAATACCCAGGCCCCTAGTAGGAGTTATGCTTGGTTGAAACGCTGGCATATTTCTTCTAATAGTTTCCCACCAGCCTTGAGGTACAGGAGGATTCTCCCATTTAGAGGGCTCACTATTATCACCTGTAAATGAAGGCATGACTAATGTTCCTTCAGGAGTCAATGTCTCCATTACAGCCTTAATAACTGAAACAGGACCTCCAACTGTCCATCCTACTTTGCTAAGAGCGCTATGCATGATTATAGTTAATGCTGGTTTTACTCCGAGAGCCCTCAAATCACTTTTTAATGAATCAACTGTATTTGGGAGGGTTGTCTTTTTAATTACATCAAATTCATGTTCTGGATATTTCATTTCTTAAATGCTAAAATTATCGCAATTAGATAAAACTTAATAAAAAAAAGTTGTTAAAAGAAATATTCTTTATTCACATATTAAAAAAAATTCGTTTAAAACTCACAAATTTGTGAATTATACTATGAGTGGTGAAAGAAAAAAATTATGGGAACCTTCAGCTGATTGGATAAAAAATGCGGAAGCAACCCATTTCATTGATTTTGTCAATAAAAATTACGGGCAAAATATTAAAGGCGGGAAGGAATTATATAAATGGTCTGTAGAAAGTATACCTGATTTCTGGGCAGCTATGTGGGACTTTGCGGGAATTATTGCCTCTAAAAAATATGAAAAGGTTGTCGAGGATCTAAATACTTTTCCAGGTACAAAATGGTTTCCAGGAGCACGATTAAATTTTGCAGAAAACTTATTAAAATACAAAGATGACCAATTAGCTTTTGTCTTTCAAGGTGAAACAAAAGTCTTTAAACAAATTACCTTTAAAGAACTAAATAAAACTGTAGCTCGTATGGCCAAGTCTCTAAAAGATATTGGAGTAAAAGTTGGAGACAGAGTTGTATCTTATATTCCAAATCTAATTGAAACTCCAACTGCAATGCTAGCTGCTACGGCTATTGGAGCAGTTTGGGCGTCTTGTGGGGCTGAACTTCAACCGAGTGCTGTTATTGATAGATTTAGTCAAATTAAGCCTAAAGTACTCTTTACAGTCGATGGTTATTATTACAGGGACAAGGTTTTTGATATTAGGGAAAATATTAAAGCAGTGGTTGATGCCATCCCTTCTATTGAAAAAGTAATTGTTGTCTCCTACATTTCTGACGGGAAAGTAGACGTTAGTGGCATTCCTAAAGCTATCAATTGGGAAGATTTTATTTCAAAGGAAGAAAATCCAATACTTAATTTTGAGCAATTACCATTTGATCATCCCGTTTATATAATGTTTTCTTCCGGTACGACTGGAAAACCAAAATGCATGATACAAAGTGCCGGTGGTGTTCTTATTAATCATTTAAAGGAGCTTATACTCTCTACTGATTGTAAAAGAAGCGATGTTATTAATTATATTACCGCTCCAAGCTGGATGATGTGGAATTGGTTGATTAGTGCACTAGCAGTAGGTGCGTCAGTCTTTTTATATGATGGTAATCCCCTTTATCCTGATCCTCTACGCTTTTTTGAATTAATAGAAAAACATAAAATTTCTATATTTGGAACCAGTGCTGCTTATATTCATTATCTAATGGGTCTCGGGGTTAAACCTGCCGAGAAGTACGACTTAAGTGCACTTAGAGAAATCTCCCAAACGGCATCTACTTTATCTCCTGAAGGATTTGAATATGTATACACTGAAATTAAAAAAGATCTTTTTTTTAACTCAATTAGCGGCGGAACAGATATTAATGGTTGTTTTGCTGGAGCAATCCCCATTTTACCTGTCTATTCTGGTGAGTTACAAGGACGTGCTTTAGCAATGAAAGTTGAGGCTTATGATGAAAATGGAAATCCAGTTGAGAATGAACAAGCTGAACTTATTTGCGAAGCGCCTGCTCCTTCAATGCCTACCTATTTCTGGGCTGATGACGATAAAATGACAAAATATAATGCTGCTTATTTTGACTTTTACAAAGATAAAGGTAAAAATGTTTGGAGACACGGTGATTATATCGTAATCCATAGTGATACTGGTGGAATTACATTCTGGGGTCGTTCTGACGCGGTTTTGAAACCATCGGGAGTGAGGATTGGAACAGCGGAAATTTATAATGTTATTGAACAACTTCCCGAGATTGCTGATAGCTTAGTAATTGGACAAAAGATAAGCGGTGATATCCGAATTGTAATGTTTGTATTATTAAACGAAGATTATGAACTAACCGATGAATTAAAAGAAAAAATTAAAAAAGAACTCCGTACAAAAACCTCTCCAAGGCATGTACCTAAAATTATTTTACAAGCACCTCCAGATGGTATTCCCTATACATTTAGCAATAAAAAGGTCGAGATTGCGGTTACTAAGATAATTCATGGAATGGCAGTAGCAAATAGAGGAGCTTTAAGAAATCCAGAATCATTAGATTTCTATGAGGAAATGAAAGAAACCCTTCAAAAATTTTAAAATTCATTCTTTATTATTTTTTAAATAATATTCTGATAAATGTAGTTTTAATAATAAATTATTAAAAATCAGAGGAATACAAAAGTGTATTTTTATTGGGCGATCATTGCTCCAATTTTACCAGCTTTAGCAATATTTTTAAGTGGAGTTTTAATTAAAGAGAAGAAAAGACTTAGAATAATATTATTAAGTATAATATGTGTTTTTAACATATATGTCTCTTTTAACCTTATTAATATATTTCGAAGAGATTATAATGGAGACCTTTCCATCTTTCCCTTAAGTAATTATATTGCGTATCTAATAATAGCAAATCTTGTGTTTTTATCTTTTTCCCTTTTATTCCTAGTAAAATTGGATGCATTTAAAGAAAATCGCTTCATAATCAAGGTTCAATCTTTTTTCTATAAAATAAAAAACAATATATTTGTGCTTGAGAAAATTACTGATAAACTTCTATCAATTTTCTTACTTTTTTGTCTCTTTTGTGTAGTGGGTTTTTTAAATCTTTACATTCATGAATTTGGTCACGCTATAGCAGATATTCTTGTTGGCACCTATTATCAAGAGATAAGAATACCCATTTATCTCCAAGGTTGGGCATCTGGAGGTGGAATCCCCGCAGATGAATTTTTTGATTTTAAACTTACGGTAATTTTACTTGGGGGGTTAATTACAGAATGCATATTTGCATTATTTTCACTTATTATTATCTTACGGAAAAAAGATAAGGGCAATTTCACGTGGATTCTATCGATTGTAATTTCAATGCTTTTTTTAAATCGAGTAGCACTTTATTTCACGTTTCCTCAACTAGTAAATATAAGAAGTGATTCGCTAGCTCTGGTAAGCATCGGATATGATCCTTGGATTCTGTTTTTTATTTTTTTCCCGTTCTTAATCTTAACATTCGTGCTCACGTTTAAGTTAATGTCAAGATTTTACAAAACTAGTTTAAAGCGCAATAAAAAATTTCTAAGTATTTATTTCCTTAGTTTAATTATATACATAGTTGTTTTAAATGTTTTAAGACTAATTGATGAATTTATTACTCCATTAGTATCGTTTAGTTTTTATTAAAGCAGGAATAAATCAAATTTTTTATTCATACGCTTTTGAATTCGAACCGTTATTTCAAAATAATTTGAGTTTTATCCCACCATTAAATTTATATATTATTTTAAAAAAAAAAAAGATTTAGAGAATTGTTATCTTTTCTTCCATCGAAGATAAACACTTGAAATTATAATCCCTAACAGAATTGCCGAGTGGAACCAAACTAAAGGAAATCCAGGAATTGCAGAGGGTTGAGCTTCTTGGAAAATAACAATTGTGAAATCAATATCAATAATTTCAGGATGGGGATCAGTGACACGATAAGTATATGTATCATTAAGTTGAATTAAAAAACCTTCAACATCAAGAGCAGGTATAAATGAAGGAGAAAGAATGAATGACGATACTGATGAATTTAATTGCAGTGAATCATAACCAAATAAATCAACAAGATAAAACCGAGTTGATTTTTCAATTTCAATAGTAAAATTATCTATAGGCGAAATCGCGAAAATTGGAATATAGGTGTTATTTGTAAAGAGCCGGGTCATTGTACTATAATACAAACCGCTCGCAATTTCTGATAGATAGAAGCCTACATCACAATTTTTAGCATTTAAGTTATCTGCTTGTATTTTAGTATGTAGAATAAAAAAGCCAATTTTTTGATTTTCACATACAATATTCTGTAAGATAGCATTATCACAGTGATCTATCAATAATCCGAAACTACAAGGTTCCGTAATATCGATGTTAGATAAATGAAGATTATGACATAATGTGAAAATTAATTGGCCATATTGAGAAGCTTGACTTCCTGAAATTATTAAATTATCCTCATTAAAAAATAAACCAATAGATTTTCCATTAACTGTGTTATTTACTAAAGAGATTTGACTTATATATGCAAAATCAAATAAGAAACCGCAATTAATAAGCTGATTACTAATAAGAGATACCGTGTGACTAGCTAAGAGCCCTATTGAACAGTTTTGAATGCGACAGCATTCAACAATTGAACCACTTCCTCCACTTATATAAATTCCATAACCCCCATATACAGTTGGGTGCTCAAAATCGTAAGGGGCTATAACTGTAACCCAATTACAATTTGAAATGTTGCACTTAGATACATTTACAGCAATATTCCAGAACCAATTATAAATTCCTATTCCACAATTGTTAATTTCTACATTGTTAATATTATGTGTATAACCAGTCGAAACTCCAATACCTAATAATATTCCATTAGAAATAGAGGAAATTTTACAGTTCCGAATTGTAAAATTACCTTCTGCATTAATATAAATTCCGATATCTGAATAATTTAAGCGAGAATGACCAGATTCCTCAATAGTTTTTACACCACTCCCTTGAATTTCAATGTTCTCGATAATGTAGGGATCTAAATCACTCCCATTCCCAGTTATAAAAGGATAAAGCCCCCAATCACTTGGTGAACTGATGTTAATACGATCAACAAGAGTATAATCAGAGGTTAATAGAATTTTTTCTGGTTTCTCCTTGACATATTTAGTATTTTCTCTAATAGAAGATTTATTTAAGATTTCATAGTTCATGCTATATGAACTTAGGGATACTAAAAAAAGGGTTATGCAAAAAATTATGACAAAATTTCTCCTAGTCTTTACATTCTTAAAAATATTGAATTTGTCTTTAATTACTTTTTTCACCTCTTTATTGGATTCTAAGACTTAAGTTTGATATGTAAATGTATGTATTTAAATATTTATATATTAGCCAAAAGACAGAGAATATTCCGATTATTTCCTTATAATAATAGAAAACTAGATAAATTTTTGTTTATTTTTTTTGATTAAGAACGTTTGAGAGAAAACTGTAATCAAAATTTATATTATTCGATACCGAAATTAAAAAAAAGTAAATAAAAAAAAAAATAAAAAAAAAGTAAAACTTGAATTTTATTAATTTATTAAAGATCTAAGCTACTATGCGAGATCGAAACGATCTAAGTTCATAACTTTATTCCACACCACTACAAAGTCGTGCAGGAACTTCTCCTGAGAGTCATCACTACCGTAAAGCTCCGCCAATGCCCGGAGTTGGGAGTTTGAACCGAAGATGAGGTCAACACGGGTGGCCATCCACTTGAGTTCACCCGTTTCGATATTATGCCCCTCAAATAAGGTTTTATCTTCCGTGGTTGCATTCCAAGTTGTGTTCATGTCGAGCAGATTCACAAAGAAGTCATTGGTAAGCGCCTCAGGTCGTTTGGTGAATACACCATGCTGCGTTCCTCCGAAGTTGGTCTTCAGGACGCGCAAGCCGCCCACGAGCACCGTCATTTCGGGTGCGGTCAGAGTTAACAATTGCGCTTTGTCAATCAGCATTTCCTCAGCTGATACGGCATAGAGAGTCTTCTGGTAGTTGCGGAAGCCATCCGCCTTGGGTTCGAGAACGGCGAAAGATATTTCATCTGTTTGCTCCTGCGAGGCGTCCATGCGTCCCGTTGTGAAGGGAACGTTCACTTCGTGGCCAGCATTTCTTGCAGCTTGCTCAACGCCCGCGCAACCAGCCAGAACGATCAAGTCAGCAAGCGATATCTTCTTGCCGTCGGACTGCGCGCCATTGAATTCAGCCTGGATGCTTTCCAGGGACTTGAGTACCTTCGCTAGCTGGGCAGGTTGATTAACCTCCCAATCCTTCTGTGGTACCAGACGAATGCGAGCCCCGTTCGCACCACCGCGCTTGTCTGAGCCACGGAATGTGGACGCCGACGCCCAGGCAATCGAAACCAGTTCCGAGACAGATAGACCTGAAGCTAGGATCTTACCCTTGAGTGAGGCAATGTCCTTTTCATCAACTAGCTTGTGATCAACCGCTGGGATAGGGTCCTGCCAGATGAGTTCTTCGTCAGGAACCTCCGGGCCTAGATAGCGAGTGCGCGGACCCATGTCGCGGTGGGTCAGCTTGAACCACGCCCGGGCGAACGCGTCCGCGAACTGATCCGGATTTTCCATAAAGCGCCGTGAAATCTTTTCGTAGTCGGGATCGAATCGAAGAGAGAGGTCGGTGGTCAACATAGATGGTGCATGACGCTTTGACTTGTCATGGGCATCCGGTACGGTACCGGCACCCGCACCACCCTTCGGTATCCACTGATGCGCGCCAGCAGGACTCTTCGTTAGTTCCCATTCAAACCCGAACAGGTTCCTGAAGAAGTTGCTACTC
>JBATUM010000188.1:0-26132 GCA_049671145.1 Promethearchaeia archaeon | reverse complement strand
GCGGGTTCTGCAGTCAATAGAGCTGCTTGCATTGTAGAAATTCGTCTTGTTGTAGGAAGGGTTATACTGTAGAATTGGGTGTAATTGATGGCGATTTTTCTGTTTTTCTTTTTCTTTTTCTAACTATAACTATAGTAACTACAGCTAATACTGCTGCTACACCAATTACTATACCTACAATCATTATTGTTCTGAAGGGATTCCAATCGAATTTTTGCGTAACGTCGTAATAACCAATACGATAAAATTCTGAACTAGATAACTCCCAATCAAAGTGAATTGTAAGAGTAACAGGAAACAAATCCTTATGTACAAAGAAATCATAAATTTCGAATTCATGAATCACATCATCGAATTGCGTGAAACTACTAGAATCACTTTTAACTGCAGAATAAGGAATGTTAATTCCTGTAGCAATAAAAGTAACATCAAAATCTAAATCTGCTGATAATAAACCAACAAAATATTCATTCAATGTTATAACAAATACATCTGATACGAATCTTTTATGAGTATTGTTATATGGTATGAACATACCACCAAAATACGCGGCGTATTGTATTGATTGATAATCAAAGGTAAAAGTAAACGAGTCTAGCGAATCAAAAATTTTTTGGAAAGCTCCTTCATATTCATCACGCTCTTTGTATGCCATGCAAATGTTTGCACCTTCTAGTTGTATAAGAAAGATAAGTGAAACAATAAGCAAAATTTTCTTTTTTTTTCCCCTCATATTAAACATTATCTCCTTAAATAGTTTGAAATTTTTACATATTGAAATAACACATGGAATTTAGATTTCACAAAAACTACAATTATAGTTTTTATTTTTCATACTTAAATATCTTTGCCAAATAAATATTGGATAATTAAAAAAACAATTGAGTCTTATCCAATTTATCTTAATTTTTATGGAATTAAGATGATTACTATTAATTATTTTTTAATTTATAATTAAATTGGGTGATTTATATCACAAGAAAAAGATTAAAAGTCGGCTTAGTTCAGTGTTACTTTGGACGTGGCAAGGGTAAAACTACAGCCGCTTTAGGACAAGGATTCCGAGCAATTGGACATGGTTTTAAAGTATATATGGTGCAATTTATGAAAGGTGACTATCGTTATGGTGAGTTAGAATCAATCAAAAATACACCTAATTTTGAAGTAAAGCAGTTTGGTACTCCAGATTTAATTAGTGAACCAAGAGATATCGACTATGAGCAAGCTAAAAAAGCATTAGAATTTGCAGAAGAAATTATTACGAGCGATGAATATGACATTGTTATTTTAGACGAAATTGGTGTAGCTATTGCATATAACTTAATTGATATTGAAGATGTGTTAAAAATAATTAGTAAAAAGCCAGAAAAAGTCGAATTAATTTTAACTGGGGGACCAAATATGCATCCAAAAATAAAGGAGAGGGCTGATCTATTAACAGAGATGAGAATGATAAAGCATTATTATGCTTCTAAGGGAATAAATGCTCGATTAGGTATAGAATATTAATACATCTATTATGCTTTCTATACCCAAAAGTTCTTTAGAATTACTTATAAAAATAAGGAGCAATAAAATAAATTTTATTACATAAAAAAGCCCTTAACTATTGATATTGCCCCGATATTTAACAGTATCAAGGCAAGAATTTCAAATTCAGGAAATTTGAGCAAACCTCCAACTAAATTGATACTGAGCCCAACAATGACGATAAATACTCCTACAAAAAACTATTGTATTCTTTTTTTAGTTTCTCCCTCGGTTTTTCTGGTAATCATAGCATATTTATACACAACATAAGCGGGATACTCAGATAAATTAACCCTAATAAAAATTAATGAATTTTTAGCTAAAGATTACATAAATACTATTGTTCCTTCTCCAGATGTTACAACTTCATCATTCTGGTTTTTTACTATTGTATCACATATAATGAATTTTAATTTACCATCCTTTTTAGTGAACTTTTCTTTCACTGTACCAACAGCGGTTAATGTATCGCCAAAAAACACGGGTTTAATAAACTTAACAGTCTGTCCACCATATAAAATACCTGGTCCAAACAATTTAGTCCCTAAAACAGCTGAAATTAAACCAGAACTTAGAGCACCATGTGCAACTTGTTTCCCAAACATCTGAGTTTTTGCATATTCGGGATCAACATGTATAGGGTTGTAATCTCCAGTCACTTCTGCAAATTTCATGACATCTTGCTTAGTTATTTGTTTAGTAAATGAGGCAGAGTGCCCAATTTCATAATCCTCCCATTTAACAGGTTTTAAATTTGAACTAGTCATGAATATTTCTAATGTAAAGATAGATAAAAATTTTGACTAAAAAACCAAAATCTTAATGAGAATTGATTATATGTATAAGTATTACGATGTTGTGAATGAGGATACCTTTTGAATGAGATAAATCGCAAAGTCAAAAACAAGAATTTATTAGTATTGAGTATTGCCAGACTGTTACATGGCTTTGGAGTGAATATGTTCAGTGTGATATATCAACCCTTTTTATTAGAACTTACAAATTCACTCTTTATTACTGGTATTTTAATATCGATTGGTAGCATCATGCAATTTTTACCAATGCCTTTAGTTGGTAAACTCTCAGATCGTTATGGGCGAAAAAACACAATTCTAACTAGTATCCCTTTATATATTGTTGGTTTGTTATTATTAATTATTTCAGAGATTAATAGTTTTATAGTTATAATTCTTGGGATAATATTATATTACTTAGGATATACCGTTAATCAATTAAATAATCAATTTTTAGTTGCTGAAAACACTGACAAATCTAAGGGATTAATATATTCATTTATGTTCTTTTCTTATTTTATTGGAGGTATTGTTGGGAATATATTTGTTATAATGGGCCAAGATATTAATTCGCGTTTTTATATTTTTATTTTTATTATTATTTTAGGAATAGAAGGTTTATTATTCGGTTTTTTTCTTAATATGCAGTTTCAAAAGGATAAAATAATGCATCATCCTAACAAAGAAATGAATCCTCAAAAGGAAGAAAAATTGTTCTTAAAATTCATAAAGGATAAAAAAATGAGAGCGATATTGATATTCTTTTCTTTAGATTTGCTGGTATATGGAACTTCTTTAGCAATTTATAATGGTGGTCTTGTTAACTATTATGGATTGACAAAAGAAGCTCTCGCTTTAATTGTTATCTGGTTAAATATTACAAATATGATTTTTCAACTCCCTGCTGGACATTTAACTGATAAAATTGGTAAAAAGAAGTCATTAATAATCAGCGAAATATTTGGACTAGGTTTTTTTATCATTAATATTTTAACAGCCATTCTATGGTCTCAAGGACTGATTTCTAATGTCATTCCATTGTTAATAGTTAGCCATATATTATTTGCATTTTCGATTATTACATTTATTCCTTCCCAACAAATAATTTTAACCGATTTGGGGGAAAAGAAGAAAGCTGAGTCTTATGGCCTTGTAGAATTTTTTAGAGGTTTGGGCTTCATTCCAACAGGAGTAATTGGAGCATTACTTGTTGAAAAGATTAATTATATTGCTCCATTCGTACTTACTTCTATTGGAATTATAATAGAAATATGGATCTTACTAAAATATTTTCATGATTAGTATTTAACAAATTTTAAATAATTATCAAAATAAAAAATAAGAAATAAAAAAAGGCAACAATTCAATTTATTAATTTTTTTAAAATAATTAAAAACAAATAAAAGGTACAAAAAATGGGAAAATTAGCTAAAGGCGTTGCGTTGGTAGGAGCGGGAATGTCAAAATTTGGAAATCATTTCCCAGTTAAACGCAATCCTGATTTATGGATTGATGCTTGGCTTAATGCAGTTGAGTCAGTGGATAATGGAATTGAGCCAAAAGATATTGATGCCTGCTATGTTGGAAATTATTCTTCAGATTTATTTAATCATCAAGGGCATTTAGGACCCCAAATGGCTAATTTAGTTGGTTTAACGCCAAAGCCAGCGCCTAGATTTGAAGGAGCCTGTGCTAGTAGTGGGATAGCATTAAGACAGGCGATTATTGCAATCTCCTCAGGTATACATGATGTAATAGCGGTAAGTGGTGTGGAATGTATGACAGAACTCCCAACAGCAGGAGTTACTGACGTATTAGCGACGGCTTCCGATACTTTATTTGAGTATCCTGCTGGGGCAACGTTTCCGGGATTATATGCTACGATAGCATCAGCACATTTTCATAAATATGGGACAACTGCAGAAGATTTAATGAGGGTTGGTATTAAAAATCATGAGAATGGGGCGGAGAATCCTTACGCTCAAATGCAACAATCAATTAAAGATATGATGATAAGTAAAAGGAAAAGATATGAACAACAGGGAAGAGAAATCCCTGATTGGTCTAATGAATTCGATTTTCTTAAAAGTTCAGCTAACCCAATCATCGCTTATCCGTTAAGATTGTTTGATTGCTCTTTAATTACTGATGGAGCAGCATGTCTATTTTTAACATCAGAAGAAAAAGCAAAAGAATTTACTGATACGCCCATAAGGATAACTGGAACAGGTCAAGGTAGTGCCGCTTTATCATTACATGATAGAGATTCATTAACCTCCTTTATTGCGTCAAAAGAGGCAGCAAAACAAGCATACCAGATTTCAGGATTAAAACCAAAAGATATTGAAATCTGTGAAGTACATGATTGTTTTACAATCGCTGAAATTGTGGCTCTTGAAGATTTGGGTTTTTATGAAAAGGGAAAAGCTGTTGAGGCAATAAAAGATGGAGAAACAAAACGAGATGGCTCTCTCCCAATAAATACATCTGGAGGTCTTAAAAGTAAAGGGCACCCTGTAGGGGCTAGTGGAGCAGCAATGGCAGTAGAAATTTTTAAACAGATGAGAGGTATTGCAGAAAGAAATAGACAGGTAAAGTTTGATGTTGAAAAAGCAATGACTCACAATTTAGGAGGATCTGGTGGAACTTGTGTAGTCACCATTTACCAGAAATAGAGGTGAAATTTGAAAAATGTCAGAAATGGATAAAGATTTTACTTTACAAAACTATTTAGAATTTTTACAAAGCAAAAAATTAATGGGCTCAAAATGTAAAAATTGTGGTATATTATACGTCCCAGTAAGAAAATTATGCACTAAATGTAATACCTCTAACATGGAATGGGTCGAAATGTCTGGAAAAGGTGAATTAGCAGCTTTTACAAGTATTACAGTAGGAACACCTTATTTTATTGAAAAAGGATATGATAGAAAAAAACCTTATTGTTTTTCAATTATTAAACTTAAAGAAGGGCCTATGGTTTCAGCACAACTTGTTGGTGTAGAAGAAAGTAAACCAGAAACCATCAATATTGGAATGCCAGTGAAAGTCAAATTTTTAGAAACTGAAATTAAGGGAGAAACTAAAATAGATTTGGGATTTGAACCTACTTAAATTTCATTACATTTTTTATTTATTTTTTTCTATAATCTTTTAACAGAAGCAAGAATATTATTCAAATAATTTTCAGGTGGAGCCTATAAAGAAATCATACAAAATCTTTGTAATAATCCTACTAATTGTAATAATATCTAGCGGATTTTTGTTACCTTTACTTTTAATTAAAGGGACTAATATAGAAAATATTGACATACAATTGAAATTTGAGGGTGATAATGCATATATTCATGTGGAGGAACAAATTCTAATAAATCAAACTCATTTTCGAATTCCTGGTACTCAAGGAAGAGAGCAATGTGCTCAATATTTTATTACAAAATTTCAAGAAATAGAGGCAAATTTTTCATATATTTTACATAATTTTACAGTTCATTCAATAGAATGTCAAAATGTTTTATTCAAACTCAACGAAAATTTCAGTAATATCGTTATTTTAGGGGCACATTATGACTCTAGAGCGAGAGCGACAAAAGATCCAATAATTTCTAATAGAACAAAACCAGTTCCAGGTGCTAATGATGGTGCGAGTGGTTCTGCCGTATTAATCGAATTAGCAAGAGTATTATATGAAAGAAGTATAAATTTAAGTTGTCAAATTTGGTTTTTGTTTTTTGATGCAGAAGATCAGGGATATGATTATGCTGCTGGAATAGAAGGTTGGGGTTGGTGTGAAGGATCAACAAGTTTTGTAAATAATATCAATAACTTCTATAATTCCTCAAAAGAGTACTTTGATTGTATGATTTTATTAGATATGGTTGGAGGTGAAAATTTACAGTTTATCAATGAGCAACATTCAAGTTCTTCATTATTGGAAGAATTATTTGAGATAGGAAGGCAACTAGGATATACTACTCAATTTCCTACAGCTCCGTATTCAGCAACTATTACTGACGATCATGTAGCTTTTATCAATTATGAGATTCCTTCGGCGGATTTAATTATAAAATTTTGGGATAATCCTGAATGGCCTTATCACCATACTACTCAAGATGATTTGTCTCATATTTCAAATATGAGCCTTGAAATCACAGGTCGGACTGTCGAGCAATTTATCTATAATAACTATTTGGATATTCCATCTAATAATTACCAAGGTAATTTTCCATGGAAACAAGATATCAATGTATTAGATACAGAATTATTGACTTTTCTTATCATTTTTTTTGGAATAATTGGAGTTTCTACATTAGTGTTTCTTCTAATCAGAAGGATTTATGTTAAGAAAAAAGATAACAATTCAAGAATAAAAATTAAAAATACATTCTAATAGCAAGTCCTATTAAAACTATTGCTACAAACAACTGGAGATAAAACTTTGGCATTTTTTTCGAAACTTTAGCTCCAATAATAGCGCCTAAAATGGACCCTACCCCAATTAATAATCCTAATATTATTTCTACATGACCAAATAGTAGTTTCGATAGTGAATTGTAAATGGCTAAAAAGAATATCATAGACGTTGAAACTGCTGTAGCATAATGGATTGGAAAATTCAATAGGAGATTTAAGGCAGGAGTTATAATTACACCACCACCAATACCTAGTAAATTTGAAGCAAAACCAGCTAATAAGAAAAGAGGTATGGCTTTCTTTAATTTAGCTTTATAGTCAAAATTTTTTAAAAAGGAAAAATCTTCATTAAATAATTTGTTAATATTGTCATTATTTGAACTTCTATACTTATGAATACTTTTATAGACCATATATAAGCCAATAATGATTAATAATGTGGCAAACAATAATCTTAGAATTATGTCATCTATTTTTACAAATACCAACAATAATGTGCTTAATAAACATCCAAGTAATGCAAATCCACTAAATATCAAGGAAAGTTTTAAATTAGTTCTTTTATCTTTCAAATATATTATAAATCCCGAAGCAGAATTTAATAAAATAATAAAATTAGAGGTGTCAATTGAAATATTAATTTCATTAATTAAGAGATAAATAATACTAACATAAAATACACCACCCCCTGTTCCAGTCATTGTACTCAGTATCCCAACTAAAGACCCTAATAATAATAAAATAATTATAATATCCCACGTAAAATCCATTATAAGAGATATTGTTATTTTAAGAATAAGAATTTTTTGAACCATGCTAAAATACGAAGGGCTGCTAAAACTAAGTGGCAATTTTACAAAAGAATTTTGTAAAACTATTAATAACAGCTTAGAATATAATCAAGCAGCAAAAGGGTGGGGTGTAGGATTTGAGGGATCTCTACTGTGGTTGATGGAAGCTAGTGGTGAGATTAAAGATGATGTTAGAATATATCTAGTCCTTAAAGACAGTAAATGTTTGGGTATAAAATTACTAGCTCCAAATGAAGATCCTCCACGGAATCCTATATTAATCTTAAGAGCACCACTTAATATTTGGAAAGAAATGCGCACAAAAAGAATCAAACCAAATCAATTTATAATGTCGGGTAGATTAAAAATTGAAGGAAATGTTAGTATTATTATGAGATATTCTAAAGCAGCGACGGAATTAGGAAAATTAGCCGGGAGGCAAACTTTTCTTAAAAAATTATTCACTGAATACGATTTAGGTTAAAAAAAAAGTTCACAATAATTATTTTTTCACTCCTAAAATAGCTCGATGTTTTGATTTATCAGTATATACTTCTAATAAATTAAAAGATCTAAAGACTTCATAAATTTCTTCTATAGTAAAAAAGTGATGAGGTAAGTCTTTTTCTGGCCCTGTTAAAGGAATATATGTCCCTTTTTCTATTTCTTTTAATTCCCACTTATCTAATTTAGTTCCTTGATTTAAAATTGGAAAGGTTATAAATATGTAGCCCCCTTTTTTTAAAACTCTTTTAATTTCTTTTATTGTGAATAAAATGTCTTTCATTAAGTTATGATGAATTACTTGGATTGAAATAATAACGTCAAAAAAGTTATCTTCGAAAGGAAATTGATTCTCGATTCTATGTTGGGTTAATTTTGCTTTTAAATTTTCCTTAATTAGCCACTGTTGGGCAATTTCTAAACCTTTAGGAGCAGAATCCAGCCCATATACTTCAAAACCATGTTTAGAAAAATAAACTAGATGTCTTCCTGTACCACATCCAAGATCAAGTATCTTTCTGAATTTTCTTTCATGGAAAATCTCTACAATTTTTTCCATTTCAGGATGAGGTTCTATGAATACTTTACCTTTTTTAGTAAAAATAGAATTCCAAATGTCCATTATCGATAATTACCTATCTTGTTTAATTATAAAAGGAAAAATAAAAAAATAATTCGCTATTTATTTTTACGTTTTTCTAATTCGTCCCAACATTCCCACATATAATGTCCGTACCTTTGTTTAAATTCTTCAGCAAATTCATTTGTCCTCGGACGAATGAATTCATAACCATCTCGGATGCATTCATACGTGACGGGAAGTGGTCCTAATACTTCACCATCTACTTGACTTGAATATGGCTCATCTTCAAGGTTCCTCATTTCGACTCTTACTTTTTTACTCTGATATTCCTCGATATTTGGATGTGGTAGAAGTGAAGCGTTGTACATTCTTCTAAATTGTCTAGCTAATTTAACTTTATCAATATTTACGATACTTATATCAAAAAGGCCATCGTCAATACTAGCTCTTTGGCAAATAAACATACCTCCACCATAAGCACCAGAAAGCCCTACAGCTGCAAGATTAGCTTCACCTTCAAAGGTATCATTATCCATTTTAACGATAATTTCTTTATTTTCCCATGATCTTAATAAGTCAAGAAGTATCAAATTATAGTCTTTTTCTTTATTTTCATTTGATCTTCGAGCAACTTCAGAATCAAATCCTTGACTCCCTATCCCTAGGAAGTATCTTTCGACTTCATCATCAGTTCTAGCAAATCCAATATCACATTTACTTGAACATCCCTCAGCAATAATTTCACATGCTCGTTTAATATCAGCTCTATATCCTACCGCAGCAGGAATATCATTTCCAGAACCCATCGGAATGAATCCACAAAGCGCTCCTGAATTGGATGTTATTGTTCCATGAAGTACCTCGTTTGCAGTTCCATCTCCACCAGCAGCGATCACTCTATAACCCTCTTTGGAAAGAGTTTTAGCTAATTCAATAGCATGACCAGCATATTCAGTTGAATAAAGTTTGTATGAAACGTTTAAATCATCTAAATATTTAGTTACGATTCCAATATCTGTTCCTACTTTACCTTTATTAGCAGTTGGATTATAGATTATCGCGTGTTCTGCTTCCATAAAAAAACCTAAGATTATTTAGTAATATAATTTTAAATATTGAACTATTTAAATCTTTATTTAAATAAAGGTAGCATATTGAAAAAACTAGTTATGAAAGGAAAACTTTACCCTTCCCTCCATTGGCATCCACAACCTGAACAAGAATATTTTTTACCATAAATACGTGGATAATCACATATAACATAACTTTTATCTATAGTTTCGTGAATTTTAAACCAGCTTTCATCACTACATATCGGGCATACTCTTCGACCTTCTGGTTTCGGAATTTTTAGTATTTCTCCAGAAAATTTAAAGAGAGGTTTACTTGCAATTGATTTCATTAAATTCTTTTTTTGTATAAAATTTTTAATAACAGGTTCCATTTGCTCAGAAATGCTTTTATCTCTCTCAACTGGTACTTTTATAAACTGTTCCTTATTGTCGTCTTCAATAATTTTAATATAACTCATAGCAATAGAATTTATTTCATTCTTTTTGGGTAAACGATGATATTCTTCTTGAAAATTTTCAATAAAATGTTCTACGTATACTTTCTCAATTTTAAATCCCTTATTTTCTATTTCTCTAATGATATCGTTGATTATAAAATCTTTTAAAACAAGATTCTCCATATACATACTTTTCAACCTCACCCTAGCAGGGAAATTAATACTTATGATCGAAACGATCTTTCAATATCTAAAGATTAAGATGTGATAATATAAAATACTTTCTCACTTTGATCAATTCAATTTTATTTTTTCATTCAAAAAAATTTTGTTGAATTTTTTTTGTAGAAATTAAATAATCGATTTTTTCTAAAATTCACAGAGGAAATTAATGTTATGATTATTTTCTTAAGGAGCCCAACATTTTATAGAAAAGCTGAAAAATATATATCTTTTTAAACAAAATTTAAATTTCCATATTTATTTATTTAGACAAAGGAAAGAAATTTAATTGTATTATGAAAGAGAACAGCTCAGAAACAATTCCTAAAAAAGAAAAAAAACCTATTCCTAAAAAGAAAGTAATAATTGCGGTAGTTATGATCTTTATTGCTTTATTTGGCTCATTTTTATTATATTTCATACTACAAGTTGCCTTAAATACTGAAACTCCAATAGTTGTTGTAATATCTGGTTCAATGAAGCCTACTTTAAACGAAGGAGATTTACTTTTTGTGAGAGGGATCAATCCTGCCGATATTAGGAATGGAAGTGTTGAAAATAAAGATGGTGATATCATAGTATTTGATGCTCATGGAGTATGGCTCTCACCACCAGAGGAGCCCGTAGTACACCGCGTTGTGAATAAAAGATATAATGTGAACAGAAGTCGCTGGGAATTTCAAACCAAAGGTGATAATGATGTGACTAATCCTAATATTGATGGCTACCCGATTCCATATTGGGTTCCAGAATATAAAATTTATGGAGTTGTACGTGCAATAATACCTTATATCGGTTGGATAAAAATAGTGCTCACTGATTCAGGTTTATTGATACCATTACTAATTATTATTTCCGTGGTTCTTATTATTAGTATTATACGAGATGTTCTAAAGGAAGATGAAGAGAAAAAAAAAAGAGAGCCTAAAACTGAGGAAGGCGCCTAAATATTATCTCTTCAAAATTATATATATACTGATTTTTACAGAATCATCGCATTAAAAATCATTATTAAATAGATAATAAGATTTTTATGATACCAAATATTCAAAAGAAATGTTATTACTCGTAATTGAATAATTACGATTAAAACATCCATACAAACAAAAAAACTTATAATTAAACAAAATAAAACAAAAAAAAACAGAGAGGTTATAAACATGGCAAGAGAAGCAAAAGAAGCAAATTCTGTCTTTGTTGGTCGCCGCCCAACAATGAATTATGTAATGGCGACTATGATGATCCTTAACAAAGGTGAAGACTGCACCGTTAAGGCCCGTGGAAGAGCAATCTCTCATGCAGTAGATGTATGTGAGATTTTAAGAAACAGATTCCTAAAAGGTACAGAATACAAAGGAATTACGCTCTCCACTGAACAATTAGAAGGTGAAAATGGTCAAAGTAATAACGTCTCAAGCATTGAGATCGTATTAGCACCTCCAAAGTAAACTAATAGAGAATTGTTATTCTCTCCAGTCAAACAAACAAACATCAATTTCTCTTTTTTTTTATATATTTCTTATAATAGCGAGTAAAACTAACCAAAGTTTATTAACCTATTATTTAGAAACAGATTCATTAATCTTTTAGGTGATTATAAAAATTTTTAAATTTCAACACTCCTTTAGCTTTAAAAATCAGATGTTTGATACATTATTAAGATTATAATATATAACTTTAAAGATTTTGAACAAATCTTATTGTATTATATAAGTGAATAACAGTTAAATTGAAAATCTCAGAAAATTCAATATTTTAAGATGAAAACGACTGAAAAATTCTCTGCTCTTCGTAATTGTATAAGATTTATACAAAATCACAAAAAAGATTTTAAGGAAGAAGAATCCGCTTTAACTATAGAAGATGGTGAAAAAGCTTTTGTTATTTCTGATGATAGAATTTTCAAAATACCTGAAGTAAAAGAATTCCGAAAACTAGGTTTTGTAGATGGCGGTACTGAACCTATAATAAAAGGTTCTGATTTTAATATTAGTATTTGTCGAGTTGCTGGAATTATTTTAGCTTCAGGGAAATTAAATACCCCAGAAAAGCTACCTCCTATTGTAGAATTTTATTCAGCAACCATTTCTGAAGAGACTGATAATGGTGAAATAATTTTTAGAACTTCGCTTTTTCCAAAAGAAAGTAGTTATAGCACTTATTTGCCTCAAGAAGATATACTGATTTCTTTAAAAGATCCTTCAATTAGAATGCAAGGTAAGTTTTTGATGCCGATAGAAAATCATGGTGGAATAGCAATGCGCTTTACTGAGTGGACATATGCAAAACACTTTATTCTCAACGAATTGGGTAAAGGAGATATTTTTATTCGAGATGGATCATTACAAACTGGTTATCCTAAAGAGATTAGATTAGCTAATGAAATTTATTCCGCAGGGATTAATAAAAATGTTTATGTCACAGGACTTTCAAAATCATGTCGCTTATTAAACCAAAGTGGAAATTCCTTAAATTTTCAAATAAATTTAATAGGTAATTCAAAATTTCCTAAAGATCAATGGTATTATTACCCGATTAAAAAAATTACAAGGGTTGATAATCAAGCAGATCTTTTCTTTGTCAAATTTAATAAGGATTCACCTTATTCTTTTCGATTTGATATTTATATTGAGCAATCTAATAATTTAAGTAAACAAGAAAGAGAAATTATAATATCCAATATTGCTAATAATTCAAATGATCCTACATTTTTAGGTTATCCTTATGGTTTAATAAAGGTAGACCAATTAGCAAGAATCTCAAAAAAGGAAGTCGAATCTTACAAAATACAATTATTAATTGAATTTGATAAGGATATTTTCAATAAATTCATATTACCACGTCTACGCTCCATAGACGCTCATGATATTTTAAATAAAATAAGAAAATAAGAGATATATGATTAATATGACCAATTTAGGAAAAAAAATCGGAAGTTTCGTTTCTGGTTCTTTTGTTAGACTTATATTAAGACAAAAATCTGATGAAGAATTTGAATTAGGGCAATTATTTGTAGCTGGAAAGGACAAGGATGATTATTCAATATATCAAATTAAGGATCTATATTATGGTAGCCAAATTCCAGATACCTCTTTAGAATTAATTGCTGGATATGGTTTAGAGAGAGAAGGTGTAGATCTTAAGATATATGAGCCAGAATTGAGAAATTATATTTTAGCATTAGCAAAACCTCTAATAAAAGTTAGAGATAATGGATTATATTTACCAAAAAAGCTCCCTCAATTCTTTGGAGATCTATTTGAAATTAGAGAAGAGCATTTACATTTTTTTAAAGAAATGAGTATTGAAGATCCAATTACTTTAGGAAAAGTTCGATCTGGTTCTAAAACATTAGATATAGATGTTAATGTTAGTGCTTCTGAAATTCTACGACATCATGTCTTAATACCTGCGACTACTGGTAGAGGTAAATCAAATTTAGTTAAGATTATTCTCTATAATATTATTGAAAATGATTCTTGTGGAAAATTAGTTTTTGATCCTCATAATGAGTATTATGGAACTCCAAAGGTCAAGGGTCTTAAGGAACATCCTAATAGTAATAGATTCATAAAATATTATACATTAAGGAATGTTTCTGGAAAACTTGATTTGAAATTTAATACAAAATATCTTTATCCTAGCCATGTTTTAGGCAGCATAGACCTTTCTCAGCCTCAAAGTGATGCCCTTATTTTATATTATAGATTATATAAAAAAGAATGGATACAAAAGATTTTTGATAAAAATGAACCATTACCTAATGGAATAAATCCGATTACTTTATCGGTATTACGTAGAAAATTGGCTCTATTACTTGATTTTGGATTTGATGATAATGATAATATAATCGAAAATGGTATATATTACCTTAATGGGTATGAATCTACAATTGAAGATATTATTAATTTCTTGATTGATGGAAAAACTGTAATTATTGATAGTTCCTTATTTTCCGGGAGGGAAGAAATTTTTATTGCTACTATTATTGTTGAGAGTATTTTTAATCGATATAAGAATTATAAATTTAATGATCGATTAGAAGATAAACCTGTAATAACAATTATACTTGAGGAAGCTCCTCGAGTTATTGGTATTAAAGCATTAGAAGCTAAAGAAAATGTCTTTGGCAAAATTGCTAGAGAGGGTAGGAAATTTAAGATTGGCTTAATTGGAATTACTCAATTGCCAAGCCTAATACCTAGAGAAATTCTTGCCAATATGAATACTAAAATAATACTTGGTAATGAAATGGGACCCGAGCGACGGACTTTAATTGAAAGCTCTGCTCAAGATTTATCAGATGATAGTCAAACTATCGCAAGTTTAGACATCGGCGAGGCAATTATTACATCTAATTTTACTAAATTTGCTATTCCAATAATAATTCCTCTTTTCGATGATTTGATAAAAGCAAGTAGAAAACCTGAAAAAAAGATAAAGAAAGTATCACCTGGATTCTCATAATTACATGTTTTTCTTTATATAGAACAAAATATTATTTAAGTTAGTACCAATGAAAGTAAAATTTGCACATTTAGCTGATTGTCACCTAGGTGCTTGGAGAAATGAAAAGTTAAATAACCTGGGGTACTTTGCTTTTGAAACCGCAATTAACAAAATTATCGAAGAAAAAGTAGATTTTGTAATAATTAGTGGAGATCTTTTTGATGTTAGTAATCCAAAAGTAGATGTTATAGATTTAGCAGTTAAGGAGTTAAAAAAACTAAGAGACCATGAAATTCCCGTATATGGTGTTATGGGCTCTCATGATTTTTCTCCTTCAAATAAGTCAATGCTTAGACCATTAATAACAGCAGGATTATTTAATGATGTTTCTCAGGGAGAAAAACCAGAAGATAATTTAATACTTAATTTTACCTTAGATCAGAAAACTAATATTAAACTGACCGGATTAAGAGCAAGAAAGCGTAGTCTAGAGATTGAAGATTATAAAATATTAGATAAAAAGAATCTAGAGGAAGAAAAAGGAATTAAGATATTTATCTTACACACGATGTTAAATGAATTAAAACCAATTGAATTCAAAGATATGGAATCTGCTCCTAAATCCTTATTGCCATCTAATTTTCATTATTATGCTGGAGGGCATCTTCACAAAACTGTTCCTACAGAATTAAGAAAAGAAAAAACTATTATTAGGATTTCAGAAAAAACTAAAGTTATCTATCCTGGAGCATTAACCCCTACTAATTTTAGAGAACTAGAAAAATACAAATATGGTGGATTTTGCATTGTTTCTGGAGATATAAATCATAATACTCAAGAAGCTGATTTTAATGTCAAATTTATTCCCTTAAAAATTAAAGAAATAATTAGTATCGACTTCAATTGTGATAATAAGACTTCAATACAAGTAAAAAATATTTTGAAAGAAAAGATAGATAGTCTAAATGTGAAAGAAAAAGTTGTCACTCTACGTATTTATGGAACTTTATCATCTGGTAAACCATATGAAATTAAAACAGATGAGATTATTCAATTACTCAGACGAAAAGGTGCTTATGAAGTTTTAATTAATAAAGTAGCGCTTTCTTCTAAAGAATATACTTCTATTCGGGTTTCTATTGGAAAAACTAATGAAGAAATAGAAAATACACTTATTTATGAACATGCTCAAAAAATAAAAATTAAAGACCTCAATAAAAAAGATTTAGAAAACAAAATTCATGGTTTATTATCGATCTTAGGTAAAGAAAGAGAAGAAGGAACTAAAGTAAAAGACTATGACGAAGAATTAATTACCAATTTTAAAAGTATCTTTCAATTAAGTAAGGACGGAGGTGATTAATATGATTATTGAATCGGTGAAACTTAAGAATATCAGAAGCATAAAAAACTTAGAATTAGTATTCCCTCCATCAACGATGCTGTTCTATGGAGATATTGGAAGCGGTAAATCTTCTGTGTTAAAAGCAATAGAATTTGGATTATTTGGGACCTTAACTGCGGCTGAACTAAGTGGTGATTCGTTACTTAGAAGAGGTGAAAATAGAGGATCAGTAGAATTAACTTTTTCAATTGACAATAAGAAATACACAATCAAGCGGAACTTGAAAAGAACAATTAAAAATCAAAAGAGCACAATTTCTCAGGAAGAAGGATCAATTATTGAATATTTAGGCGACGACATTTCAGAAATATCATATGCACCTACTGATTTGAGAAGAAATATATTGAAGCTTTTAAATTACTCAATAACTCGTTATGAAAAAGCTCAAAAAATTCCCTTATTCCGATATACTGTTTATACACCCCAAGAACAGGTAAAAGAAATACTTCAGGCAAAACCAGACGAAAGGTTTGAAATCTTAAAAGAAGTTTTTGGTATAGAAAAATATGAGATTGCTCTTAAGAATGTTGGTGTTTTAAATGAATATCTTTACAACAGGATAAAAGAAACGAAAATTTATCTAGAGACTATTGGTGAGCCAGAATTATTGATTCCTGAAAAAGAAAAGGAAAGAGATGAGCAAAAAGTAAAAATTAAACAAATAGAAGAAATGGTTACAAATAAGGAAAAGGAAATTGAAATAGAAGAACGAAATTCTGAGACAATTCAATTAGAATTAAATGAATATTCAAAAAAAATAGTAAAAATAGATAATTTTCAGCAAATTATTGATGAATCTACTCCCTCTAAAGAAAAAAACAACGAATCTTTACAAAGTTTGAAAAATGAAATTTTAAAATCAGAAAAAGGAATAAAAGCTTTACCAGAGATAAAACTTGAGAGTGATTTTACAGAAGAACAACTTGAAACTCAAATTAAAAAATTTAGAAAAATACAATCGGAAAAAGAGAAGGGGAAAGCGATTTTAGATGAAAAAGTAAATGATTTCAATAAACTTCTTAAAGAAGGAAAGTGTTCCTTATGTGGACAAGAAATACATGAAAAAGAGAGGTTTAATTCTGAACTTAAAGAAATAAATGAAAGAAGAGGACAATTTTCAAGAGAAATTAAAGACTTCATCTCCAGAATTAGCAAATTTGAATCATATTTAAAAAATATAAGAGATTTTACTATTAATCAATCAAAGAAGGAATCTTTGACAAAAATAATTGAGGAAAAAAGAAAAAGAGAAGCAAAAATAAAAGATTTAATTAATCAGTTAAAGAATAAAATTGAAAATAATCAAGAACAAATAAAATCTATTCTAAAAAAATATAATATAACAGATTTAAAAAAATTCAGAGAATATGAAAATAATTTAAATTCTCGATTGGTATCTCAAAAAACACTCATAAAAAAAGTAAAATCAGAAAAATCAGAAATTGAAAAAAAATTAAGTATTGAACAAGCTAAATTAAAATTATTAGAATCTGAGATAGAAACGCTAAATAAGGCTTTAAATAAGAGAAACATCCTTAAGAATAAACTTGAAACCCTGACTAATTTAAGAAGTTGGATTACTAGCGATTTTCAAATTCTTATAAGAGACATTGAAAGAGAAATAATTTCTGCCAGTGCACGACAGTTTAACGACTACTTCAAAGAGTGGTTTAGAATCTTAGTTGAGGACGACAATATAGAAGTAGAGATTAGATTGGATGATTTTGAACCAATTATTATGATAAATGGATATAATTCACCATTTAGAGACTTATCAGGTGGAGAAAAAAGTGCATTATCTTTGGCATATAGACTTGCATTAGATAAAATAATCAATGAAAGATATCGTGAAGTAAAAACAAAAGATTTACTAATTTTAGATGAACCTACAGATGGTTTTAGCCAGGAACAAATAAATAAAATGCAAGATATATTTGAGAAACTTAATACAACTCAAATGTTTATCATATCTCACGATAGAAATCTCGATTCATTCGTAACAGATATCTATAACTTCCAAAAAGTAAATCATCAAACAAGAGTGAGAAGGGAACAAGTTTAATATATTTTTCCTGCTCCTCCATGAGTTAGAGTTTCTCCTAGTGCTAAACGTACAAGATTACTTAAGATATATGGTTCCATCCCCTGGGTTTTAGCTCTGGTCCTGAGGTTAAGGACACATATTGGGCATAGAAAAATAAAAGCATCAGCGCCACCTTCTTTCGCATCCAATATATTTTTCATTTTCCACTCATTTGCTTCTTCTTTTGATTTACTAGTCATTGATGCAATAACACCAGCACAACAAAGGGCATTCTCTCTATCATATTTCCTATGTATTCTTTCAACTCCAATTAATTCAAAAAGCTCATCCAATACTCTATCCTTATCAAAACTATATCTTGATGAACACGGTTGCTGATAAGCAATTTTAAGATCCAATTTTTCTACCCGATCTTCGTTTTCAATAACATAATCTTTTAGATATTCAATAATATGGATTGGTTTAAATGGTAATTGTATGTTAAATTCTTTTACTTTACTTGTCAACATTGCATGGCAATCATCATGGTATAATATTATTTCTTTTGCACCAGTTTTAGCAAGATTATCTACAAATTTTTGAGCATTATTTTCTACTTCACTGGGTTTTCCGCCGTGAATCCATCCAAAATAACAGAAATAATCTCCCCCTTTTAAGATTGTTAGCCCATCGAATAACTTACCCTTTATGACTCCTGGTAACACATCACCAACAGAACATAAACTTAAAACAGGTTTATCAGGGTCGCCTTTTATTACTTTGGATGGCATTCGTGGAGCCATTTTCATCATGCCTAACCATTCATCAGTGACTTTAAAAGTATCCGTTTCTTCTTGTCTTTGATTAATTAAATCGAAAGGATTTGCGCTTTCAGGACAAAACATATTGCATGCAGCACATGTGACACACTCTGAAGTTACTGGAGACTCATTACCTTTTATTAGTTTTTCAAACTCAACTTTCGCTTTTTCTTCCGAATATGATAAATAAGGACATTTTACTAAACATTCTCCACATATTGTACAATTTTCTTTATAAAACATAACTTCTCATTAAATTATTTTTAATTTAATCTCTAAATACTTTATTTATTATGGGTTTGAAATAATCGTTTATATTTTATAATTGTTGTTTTCTAACGCAAAATCTAAAAAATTATCACTATACCCTCACTCGCTACATTTAAATACTAGAAGACCATGATCAAAATAGAAATCATTTGAAATTCAATATTCGGGGATAATTGGCTTATGAATAGTATTTGGGGCTATTTCATTTTTGTCGGAATAATTCGCGTATTAATTTTTCTATTAGTTTATTATAGTGTAAAAAAACTAATAAAAAAGAATAAAAAACCTCGAAAAGAAGACTCAACATCAAAATTTAAAACTCTTGACGGTCATATCGTAAGATCTAAGGGTGAATTAATCATTGATAATTACTTGTATATCCTTGGTTTTAACCATATCTATGAAAAGAAAATAAAGATCTTGAAAAACCAAGTCAAATGTGACTGGTATCTGCCAGATTATGACATTTATATCGAGTACTGGGGCTTCCATGGAAAAAATTATTTGAAAAGAAAAAAGGAAAAAATCAGGTTATACAAAAAAGCTAAATTAAAGTTGATATCTATAGAGAATTATATGTTTTCAGATATTTATACTAATTTAAATAAAATTTTAAAACGTTATATTAATACTAAGAAATTTCGTTATCCAGATGTTTTGAAAAGATATTGTTTTAATTGTGGAATAGCTTTGGATAATAGATTCTGACTTTTACTTTAAATAATCTTCAATGAGATTGAATACTCTCTCAAGGATTTCTACATTAGGTAAAAATGTTAATCTAATATGACCCCTTCCAAATTCTCCAAATCCAGAACCAAAAACACTACAAACCCCTTTTTCTTTAAGTAAACCGATGGCAAATTCTTTATCATCTTTCCACTTATTGAATTCCTCAAGTTCTATTTTAGGAAATAAATAAAAAGCACCACTAGCATTAACACAATTAATCCCTTCAATTTGTCTCAATCTTTTATATGAGTAATCACGCCTTTTTCTTAATTTATTAACCATTTCACGTGTATGATTACTTTTTGTTTTAAAAATTTCAATTGCTGCATATTGAGCAATAGTACTAGCAGAAAGACGAGCTCTAGCCATCTTAGCAATTCCTTCTTTTAATTCAGATAATTTATTTTCTGGATCATGATAATAAATATAGCCCAATCTCCAACCTGTCATGAGATGTGCTTTAGAAAAACCATTCATACCAATTATTGGTACATCTTTACTTAGAGAAGCTGGACATACAAAATCTCTTTCATAAGTTATTTGTTCATAAATTTCATCAGATAAAATAGGTAAGTTAAATTCACCTGCTAAATCAATGATTTGTTTTACTCTTTTTTCACTATATAATACTCCAGTAGGATTATTTGGAGAACATATTAAAATACCTTTAGTTTTTTCATTAATTTTCTTTCTTAAGTCATCTATATTAGGATCCCAATCATCTTTCTCATCTAATTCATACTCTACAGGTATTCCATCATAAAATTTCGTATTATTAATATATAAAGGATAAGTTGGACCAGGTATAAGAAACTCATCATTTTTTTCAATCAAAGCTGCTAAGAGAAAATAGATTGCTTCCGTTACGCCTGTAGTAATAACAATACTATCACTTTTTACTTCAAGATTGTGTTTATTGGTTAGATATTTACTAATTTCTTCTCTTAATTCTAATACACCCATTGAATCAGCATAAAAATTCTTTCCATCCAAACTAGCTTTTGCAAGTGCATTAGAAATAAAATCTGGAGTTTTAAAATCATATAATACAGGATCCCCTATATTTAGAGAAAGAACCTCATTCCCACTTTTTTTAACTTCATTTGCGATTACAGCAATATCCCTTATTGCATATTCAATATCGTTTACTCTCCTAGAAACCATTAAAATTCACCATTAAAATTATGGAAATTATTTTGCAATAAGTATATTCTAAAATTAAAGAAGTTTATTATTGGATTTAAGTTAGAAATTATAACGTTAAACTTGTTAAACAAGAGTTTATTCTAAAAATGAAATTCTAGATTTCTTAGTTTTGATACTAAGTGGCCTCTGCTGAGGAGCTGAATTCCAAATTGAGTAGAATAATCCCGGGCAAAATCAGTTGCGATATTACAAACCATAATGCCACCCTCAATTTCAGGAACATCAATACAAGCCTTATGAAGTTGCCGTAATTGGGTTATAGAGATTTCCCTTTTCCAATCACGAATGAATATTCCATACTTTCCATATTTTCCGTTATCTACAACAGCATTGAAGTCCCATAATTTTCCTGATTGTCCTTTTAACTTTTGAGGATTATTAACATACTTATATTTTTCAGAGAATACTTTCTCTGCTAAATCAGCTAAAGGGATATCTCTAAATATCATGAAATCACGAAATTATTTACTTAAATATATCGTTTATGTACTATTTAAATGTTATTTGTATAATTCTCGCTAACAATCATAAAAATATGTAATATGCCCATAATATGTCCATATATCAAATAAAAAAATGAAATAAATCTTGATATTTTGCCGACAGAAAACATAAATTGAGAACTTTTATTGGATATTCCCAAGTTTAGAACTTTTAAACAGTCTAAACAGTGGATATTCACCATTGACATCAGACCCCTCTTGTTTTATAAACTTAGGAAGATTAAGTTGTATGTATAAAATTAATTGGTCTGCAATTATATTACATATAGACTTACATTCTATGAAGTTATTAGGAAGATATTTACATTCCTTATTATGTTTAAGACAAAATTTCTTCATTTGTAAAGAAAAACCTTCAGCTAGGAGAATATCAAAACTATCCCATTTGTCTATAATTCCCCCTAACTTACTTGGAGCAGTAGCTTTTATTGACTGCTTCAAAATTTCGCTACTTTCAAGCAAAAATCGTTTTTTTAACTCTTTTATTTCCTTTTTAGCTTCAACTTTACATAAGAAATTATATTTTTCTAATAGCTTTTCCGCTTTTAAAGCATTTAAAGGAGTTTTAATCTCCCAACCTGATAGGTTCTTGCAACTAATTAACTCCCTTTTTGGATTTGAAAAGTTAGTAGGATATATAAAACATTGAGGTGGTTTTATTCCAGTCTTATGAACTTTACAACCATTTAATTCTTTATCGAATAAAAAGCATTTTCCAGTTTTATTATCAAATCTTAATTCAAACGAGAAAACATTACTTCTAATAAAATCATTCTTAGTTGCATAACTTCTTTTAATATATTCCTCTGCTAAAACTTTAGGAACATCAATTTTTATAGAACAACAAGCACCAGTGCAATTGTTAGGATTAGTACAATCAGGCCCCGTAATGGCAGATTTCATTAATTTATTAAAAGTTTCGATAACGTACCAGAAATAATTATTGTTTTGTGCCACCAAATTAATATAATAATCCAAATAAAATATTAAAAGATCATTATTTCCTAAAATTTATATTTACAAAGTCTATCTTTTTATTATTTGGCAATTATGACTATACCAAATAAAAACTATCAGGTTATTAAAATGTCTGATTTAATTATTATAGATATTACTGAAAACGAGAAAATAGTACTAGATGGCTCTCAATATCTTAAGGAAATTAAAGGTAGTGGGGATTTATCAGTAAAAAATCCCTCAAATAAAAGTAGGCTATGGAATTTAATGTGTGATTTAAAGGAAATTGTTAATACGACGATAGATTCCAGAGAACTTAATGTTGGAATACTTAATCCTTCACAAGAATATAATAAAGATTATGAGATACAAAACCGAAAGCAACCTTCATTGATTGTTAATGAAACATTTGACACACAGAGAGATATTAATGATAAACTAAATAATGTTTTTCTTTTTGAAACTGATAATAAAAGTAGTATAAAAATTACATTAACTAATCCTTTAAAAATTCCAATATCAGACATTAAGTTAAGTCGGGAAATTCCTAATTTCATCCAAGATATTGAAATTACTGCACCAAATATAGGAAGTGCTGGAGTAAAGGAAGAATTAGAAAGCAGAACCCTAGAATGGGTTATTGTAAATTTAGACGGCAATCAAACTGCTGAATTAACTGTCTTTTGTAATGTTCATGTCAGAGATCGAGAGAAAAAAGACCTTGGTACATTAAATGTCTCTTACTTAATTAATAATTATAAGTTAACATTATTAAATCCAGAAATTCATGGACTTACAGATTCAATGAGTGGCATTGACAGAGATGAAGGAGCTCAACCTGGTTCCTGGGATTGTGAAGTTGAATTCATAAATGAATCAGAATTTCAGGTAAAATTAGAAGATGTAAAAGTAATGCATAAAATTATTACTGGAACAGAGACTGTAGTATCTCAAACACCTAATCGATTATTAAATCCTGACCAGTCATGGACATACAATTTTCAAGTTGATTCAAAAGATGTACCTGAACTAAGCTCAACCATCGAATTTACTCCCCTATTTGTAGTTATAACCAGAGTTATTGGGGAAATAAATAAAGAAGCTACTATTTATCCCGTGTTAAGTGCAACTATAGAAAAATTCATAACTCCACCAGAAGTTGATGCATACGCTAATACTGATATCCTAATTGAAAATATAATTGCTAATAACGGGAGTTCTATAATTAATTCTATAAGAATCGTAGATAATATTCCTCAAGACTTTATTTGCCCCTTACTTAGTCAAATTGCTATAAATTTGCAGGATATAGATATTAGTTCAAGAACAGATTTTACTAATAAAATAGAGATTAATCCTAGTAATCAGAATCCTGAAACGCAACATACAGTTACTATTGAGCTCTTTAATTTATCAGATCAATTCCTACCAAATTCTAAATTAAGCATAAAATACCCCTTGGTTGCTAAAAATCCAAGACCGCCTACTGAAACTCTTTATAAAACACCAGTAAAAATAGAAGTTAATAGTCCCGTAGAGGGGAAGTATTATTTAGATGAGCCTATAGAAGAACCTGAAATAAAGGTTAAATATGTAAAGCGTAAATTAAAAACTCTCAAAAGCATTAAACCTGGTGTATCTGAAGGAGAATTTTCAGTTTCTGTTCGTATTCAGAATAAAGGAAATGTAGAATTAGAAAACATTATTATAAAAGATAAAATTCCTAGGGGTTTCAATTTATCACAAATCGAAATTGGTGCTTATGAGGTTAATCAATTAGGAGAAGAATCAGAGATCCAAGTTAAAATAGCTGAATTGAAGGGAAATGATTCATTTATTCTCAATTATAGCTGTTCAGGTCAAGGAGAATATCCAAGATATGAGCCTGAAGTCATTGTTCAAGGCAGAGAGGGTGTAGATCAAGCTTCAGAAACATCTAATCAAACAATAGAATCATCTTCTCTTACTAAAACAAAAGTCAGTGAGATAAGCATAGAAAAGAAAGCAGTAATTCATGAATTATTTAACAACATCTTTAAAAAAATAGATCAAACAATAACAGGGAATGATTTAAGTACATTTATTGAAGGAATGAGAGACAAAATTCCTCCTGGTCCCGTCTTACATCAGTTTATGCAATTTGCTAGGGAAATAAGAACAAGTTCGGCAGATAGAGTCATTGTTGGGCCATTAAGGGATGAAGTGTTAACCAAGTTAAAGGATTTTAAAGATAAATATGCCTAGGATTTTAATAAACATTTTTTAAATTTTATTTCTTTTTTATCTTTTTTTTTCGATGAATCAAAAATTTAAGAAGAATTAAAGATTCATTAAATCACTCAAAAATTTAAATATAGAATATCAAAAATAGGGTTTTTGTATTGATTTTTCTTACTATCATCCTTGAAATATTATTTTCATTTAATTTAATATTGTATTGGACGATTTTCATCAAAATTGAGAGTCCACATGCGAAATTAAAGAGATATTATAAAAAAATCTTTCCAGTAATCTGGATATCTTCTCTAATACCAATACTAATCATTAATTCTAGCTTATTGCGATTTATTTTTAATGAAAATATTAGCTATTTTCAAGATATCTGGCTCTGGTTTTTGATTTTAGGAATTATTTTTGTAATTATTGGCATCAGAATTGCTTCGATGGCAATGAAAAGATATAACGTTAAAGTGATTGATGTTAAGGAATCAAAATTAATAAAAACAGGCATCTACTCAATAATTCGACATCCTGTCTATTTATCTTGGGTATTAATATTTATAGGTTGTAGTTTTGCTTTTGATTCATTCTTAGCAATCCTCTTTATCCCTATTCTTATTTTACTTCTAGAATTCCATTGTATCTTAGAAGAAAAATATATTCTTATACCCAATTTTGGAGAAGAATACCTTGAATATAAAAAAAAGATTCCATTTCGCCTATTTTCCCCCCCATATAATTATTTATTAATAATTATCTTCTTAATTGTAATTTATATAGGATTGTTGAATTTTATTTTAGGAAATTAACTTTATAGAATTAAAAGATAATAAAATATTAAAGAAATTATAAAATAGGTTAGTCCTATTTAATATATAATTATAACATAAATGAGGTGTGAAACAAATGGCTAAAAAAATCGCTATTCTTGCAACTGATGGTTTTGAAGATGCGGAATTGTTATATCCCAAAATAAGGTTGAAAGAAGCAGGTGTTGATACAGAAATAGTTAGTTTACATAGAAGAGAAATAAAAGGAAAGCATGGATATCCTCTGAAGCCGGATAAATTGGTTAGAGAAGCAAGGGTTGATGATTATGATGGGGTAATTATCCCAGGTGGCACTAAAAATCCTGATTATTTAAGAAGGGAAAAAGATATATTAGATTTTGTTGCCAAAATTAATGATCAAAACAAGTT
>JBATUM010000187.1:0-1830 GCA_049671145.1 Promethearchaeia archaeon | reverse complement strand
AAATTACTAAGTTGGAAATTATATTAAAAAATCATAGCTGCAATAACTAAATAAAGCAACTACATTATGTTTTGTATAAAAAATGCCATACTTAAAAGAACAGCATATCTACAGTAACCCTAAAATCCTCCTTAATATCTGTAACCATTTCCTCAAATTCTTTTGTGAATCTTTCTTCTTAATTTCATTTTTTTTCAATTTTTATTAATTAAAGCTGTCAATTAAAATAAAAAGAAACCTTACGCTAAATTAATCATTAAATCATCATTAAATCACAAAATCAGAAATCTTATATTAAAAAATAGATTTTTACTCTTAAAAAGTGTCAATCTTTATCCTAAAAGATAATAATTGCGTGAATTATGTATATAAATTAGAAAAGTTATTTATTAAATCGACAGAAAAAGTCTTATTATGAATAAATCAAAAATTATTAAAAATAATTTGATTCAAATTTTCGCAATAACGGAAAAGAATTTAAGATTGAAACTACGATTTAAAGTAAGTTTACTAATTTCTTTTCTTTCACCTATTATTTCCATTTTAATGCCTTTAATAGTATTAGGTGAATTTTTTCAATTTAATGTAGAATTTGGTCCGTGGAGTGAAACTAATTACTTAGTTTTTACTTTCATGGCTTACATCATTTTCATTTTAAAGCAGATAATATTTGAATACCCAACTCAATTAAACATGGAAAAATTTTGGAAAACGATTGCAGGAGTTGTTATAGCACCTTTTAATCGATTTAATCTATTGTTTGGTATTTTTTTCGCCCAACTTTTAATTTCTCTCTTTCCATTAATTCTTTTTACTATTATTTGCTATATTTACTATCCAATATCTTTTTTAACATTATTATTTGTTATTCTTCTTTATTTTCTTATTGCTCTGATATTTAGTGCGATTGGATTAATAATAGGCGTTTTTGCTATATCTAATGAGAATATTTGGAGATCTTTAGTATATATTGTAAACATAATTATTTGGTTTAGTTGCATTACATATCCATTTGAAATCTTTCCACCAATATTTCAAGGAGTGATAAATCTTAATCCTTTCTATTACATTTTCAACATTTTACGATTATCCTGGATAGAAGACGCTGTATTATTAACAATTAGTTTACATAGTTTTGATTTTTTAATTTTAGTATTAAGCGCTATTATTTTACCTATTATTGGAGTATACACTTTTAATAAAATCTATAAAAAATATGGGATTGTAGGATATTAACTAAAATGGTCAATAAAATAATTGAAACTTTTAATTTAACAAAAATCTATAAATTAAAAGGCAAAACCAAAGAGATAAATGCTTTAAATGACGTCAATATTTCAATAGAGGAAGGTGAAATATTTGGATTATTAGGTCCAAATGGGGCTGGTAAAACCACACTTATTTCAATTCTTACAACATTGCTACAGCCGACAAGTGGATATGCTACTATTGATGGTTTTAATATCCTTAAAAAGCCAAAGAGAGCTAAATCTAGGATATCTCTAATGTTAGAAAGTGATATATTATATTATAGAATAACGGGATATGATAATCTTAGATTTTTTTGTAAGCTATACTTAATACCTAATTATAAAGAAAAGATTAAAAGCATGGCAAAAGAGTTTGGATTAGAAGATTGGCTTAATCAATACGTAGAGAAATATTCTAGTGGTATGAAAATGAAGCTTGCCTTATTACGAACTTTATTATTAGACAGGAAAATTTTATTCTTAGATGAGCCAACTTTAGGTTTGGATGTGAAAATGGTCAATTTTGTCATTGATAAATTAAAAGAATCAAAAAAAACAATTTTTATAACAAGTCATGATA
>JBATUM010000186.1:0-3448 GCA_049671145.1 Promethearchaeia archaeon | reverse complement strand
GGGTTAATCTTTACAGCAATCCTAATAACCGTGTTAAAAATTAATTTTAAAAAAAAATAATTAATGTTTTATTTTTACTTCTTCTTCATAGGTATTCCGCAGCAATAAAAACCACCTTCAGTACAAGCGCTTTCCTCAGAGCAATTGCATGCTTTAGCTACTTTTAGTTCAAGACCACAATCAACACACACTAAGATATCTCCCTCTTTTAAATCATAACAGGACATTGATTATTATTATTCGATTGAATACATGATCTTTATTTTTGAAACTAAAATTGTATATATGGCGAAATTTAACAATTCATCTGAATTATGTATCAATATCCCATTACATTTTTTATAACTTAAATTTATTAATGTTTACCCTATTTATAAGACACTATAATGTGTTATTTTTTTTTTCACATTTGAGTATAAGAATAAATCAATAATTTGGCCAGATTTTTATTGTAAATTAATTTTAGAAATTATTATCATCAATGCAAAAAGTAAAGGGAAAAGGATTGCGCCTCTGTGAAAAATGTGGAAATGTAATGATAATGAAAATTATCAGAAGAGCCGCTAATCCTAGTGGCACTGAGTTAGAAAAAATTATACAATGTATCGTCTGTAAACATTGGAGGAAATCAAATTAAATTCTGCTAGTTTTCAATAGAAAATAAAACATTTATAGATTAAATTTAGTTAGAAATTTCGGTTAATAATTTAAAAGAAATTTCAATTAAGTCCTTCTTTTGAGTTATTATCAATCTTCAAAATACATCTGGAATTACTATCATGTATAAAATGAAAAAGAAAGAAGGGAACGACCATTCGAGCAAAATAGAAAAATCAGGGAGAGAATTAAACTCTAAGAGTTTAATAGAGGGCGAAATCCAATGTTAGCTCAAATTATCGTATTACATTTCCCTTCCCAATAATTATTGTAATTTCATCTTTAAAAAGTCATGTATTATGAAATATTGAAATCCCCATATCATGAACAAAAGGCATATTTCCCTAATTTTATACATAAAATTTTATTACTCAACAACAGTTTGTTTTCAAATGATTTATTTGAGGAATTAAAAATATTTTGCGGGATGTTACTCCCATATAATTAATTTTTTCGGATGTTTTGAATATAACAATATCCCAAATTTACAACAAATAATATAATTTAATCTTTCTAGTTGTCATTAATAATATAATAAAGGTTACAAAATTTTGTAAGAAAGTTTTTATTATTTCAAAAAATAATCAAGGAATTAAATTTTATATCAAAACTTGAATTGAAATAATTAATTTGGTTTAACAAAAAATAAATAATGAATTACAATAAATTCTCAATATTAATTTTTAAACCATCTTTAGCAGCAATAATATTTTTAATGTTCGTTTTTTTCCTTATTTTTTCTATTTGGCTTGAAACAAAATTTTTTGGTGAGATTGGCGAATCCATATAAGCTCCAAAATGCGTAATAATTAAACCATTAAGACTTGGCTCTATTTTATTAAGAAAAGGAATTACTTCATCCGTACATAGATGGCGTTTACATCTAACAGAATCCGGTCTTAAGAGGTTAAGAATCATAATATTAACTCTATTAAATTGATCTGAAAATCCCTTAAATACCCTAGTATCACTTGTAAAAGCTATAGAATAATTCTTAAGATTAAAACGGACACCAAATCCCTCCATATTAGGAGAATGAATGGTTTTTGTCCCGATTATCTCAACATTTTTATAAATTAGACTATCTCCAGCTTTAAAAGGAACTATTCTTTCCAGCATATTTAAGTGATAACTTGAGATGTATCGTAATACATCCTCTGTGGTAATCAAAGTACCTTTTTTGAAATAATTATATTGTTTATCATGTAATACTTCTCTCGAACTTTCAATCAATGCACATAAATCATTATAATGATCAACATGCGCATGCGTTGCGATAAATAATTCTGTCATTAGTGGGTTTTCACCATATTGACTGATGCGTATAATAGCTCCAGGACCAGGGTCAATATGAGCCTGAATTCTATTAAATTTGTATAAAATTCCTCCTGTAGCCCTATATTGTGTTCTAATATGGTGCCTACCTCCGCCAGAACCAAGGATTACTAATTGATCTTCCATTATTGTTAGGTTATAGAAGTGAGATAATTATGGAAAGTAATTAATCATATAATCTAATATTTTCTTTTCAACATCAGTTCTTTTGCAATACAATCAAATACATGATTTATATTATAACCTGTTTTTGAAGATGTTTTTAAAAATTCTAGCATATTAAAGGTATTTTTAATATCTAAAGCTGTTTCATCATCAACAGTTATAGCATCTTCAAGATCTAATTTTGTACCGACAAGAATAATTGGAAGATCTAAATCATGCAATCTTACCATATTTACCCAATTCAATATATGAGGCATTTGAGGCATTTTGGTTAAATCAATTAAGAGAAGAGCTCCTCGCGCTCCCATAATGAAGTTTGAAAGCAGGTGCCTAAAGCGCTCTTGGCCTCCCAAATCCCATAATTGTAAGGAGCAATTTCCCTCTTCCAATGACATTTCTTTTAAGAAGAAATCAACTCCGATAGTTGTAATTGTAGATTCGTCGAAGATGCCATCTACATATCTCCTAAGCAAGGTTGTTTTACCCACGCCGCCATTTCCGGCTACGAGGAGCTTAAATACAAAGTTTCTAATTACCATTATGGGAATTATTAATCATAAATTTGATAATATTTTCTTAATATAAAACAAGAAAATTAACAATTTTATATTTTAATATAATATTACCCTATTATATTGATATTAAAATTCTTTTATTACTATTTTATCAATTTGATTTAACAAAGGTCTCAATTCTTTGTCAATACTTTTTTGAATCTTTAATTTAGAAGGAATCCGTTTCTCTCTTTTAATTAGAGTCTCATAGATTGATTTTGAAATTGTTTGCCCTTTCTTACCTAAATCTGCTAATAATTTATGATTTTCATCTTCTGGATTAAAAATTTTAACTGGAGTTTCAAATGGAATTTTGAATATATGCCTTGAACTCTTTTTAATCCGAATTTGTTTATTCATTAGAGGTGAATTTAAAATCGCTGATAGATAATAAGCTTCCTCTAGATTTTTTGCATTATAAAAACTTAAATCTCCTGTTATTAAATAATCTCCTAGAATCAACGCAGAATTTAGAACTGAACCAGAATTATTATACACAACTTTTATTTTGGCATTTTGGCGTGGATTAATGAGTTTTGACCAACGATTTAAATTATCCATTAATGATTTATTTTTAGTAGTCTCTTTTTTATACTTTAAGTAAATACGATCAATTTTATCATAAAAATCTTTAGCATTTTTTGATAATCTGGAATAATTGAAGCTTAAATCTTCCTTTGAAAGTGGTAAAAATACATCATAAAAATTATAAACAAGGAATTTAACAAGTTCTGTAC
>JBATUM010000185.1:0-66415 GCA_049671145.1 Promethearchaeia archaeon | reverse complement strand
CCTTTACTCCCTTAAAGATCTTCCTGTTAATGCTAAAAATACATTTTCTAGACTATTTCTCTGAATGCCAACATCAACAACTTGTAATCCGTTTTGTGTAAAATGTTTTATAATTTTACCTATTTTTCCAACTCCGTCCATTGCGCTTACTCTAGTCTCCATTTCTTCTTCAAGGTAAAATGCATCTAGGATATAATCATTATTCTTTACTTCTTCAATGGATTTTAGAAGCTTTTCTCTTTTTCCTTCGATTTTTAGAAATAACATATCCCCTTTACCTATTGTCTCTTTTAAGTGTTCTGGGGTACCCTCAGCAATAATTTTTCCATAATCAATTATCGCTAATCTATCTGAAAGTACATCTGCTTCGTCCATATAGTGCGTCGTTAAAAATATTGTCTTATCCCGTTTTTTCAATTCAAAGATATAATCCCATATTAACCTTCTCGTTTGAGGATCTAGTCCTGCTGTAGGTTCATCAAGAAATAGGATGTTGGGATCATGAACTAATCCAATAATTAAATTTAACCTTTTTTTCATACCACCACTTAATTTTCGAGCTTTAGTTTTACGCTTTTCGTCCAATCCAACTTTGTTAATTAGATCATTGGCTCTTTGCTTAAGAATTGACGAATTTACCGTATACATTTTTCCGAAGAACATTAAGTTTTCATATACAGTAAATTCTTCATAAAAAATGTTTTCTTGTGGTACTATTCCAATAAGTTTTTTTACTTCTGCTGCTTCTTTTACAACGTCAAAATTATTTACTCTACCTTCTCCGCTTGTCGGTTTTAGGTAACAAGAAAGAATATTAATGGTTGTTGTTTTTCCGGCACCATTTGGTCCTAAGAATCCAAAGCATTCTCCCCTGTTTATTTTAAAAGAAATCTCATCTACTGCCTTTACATCTTCAAAATATTTCTTTAAGTCTTTAACCTCAATTGCAACATCATTGTTATTTACTTTTTTAAGTTTTGCAGATTCCATTTTTTATATCTCTTTTTATTAGATTTTTTTTGGTTTTCATTTTAAGTAACCCGTTTGCTTTATTAAAAGGTTTTTTAGACCAATTTTTAGGTTAATATAATAAAAGTGACCAGGATTTTATAGTATAAAGTTAGAACTTTTTTAGTTAAGAAATTTTTACTACATTTTTTTTATAGGATTCATTTTTAATTTTTGATGGAAATACTTTTCTTCATTAAATCTAGTAGTGTAGATATTACAAATTATACAATTAAAGAAATTCCTGGTTCAACGGGAAGATTAGATGTAATTTCAAGATGCATTCTAGCTGCCTTATTGAATCAAAAAGGATTTAATAATAATATCCAAATTTGGGTGTTTTTAGAAAAATATGGTACTTTTGTATTTGACCCTGAATCATTGGATGAGGAGGTATTTCCAAAAAATGAAATTCTACTTACAGAATATTTTGTAGATTTAATCCAAAATAGAACTGGTCAGCTAAAGTATAGTAAAAACCCTTTAAAAAATATTAAATACATTAATCAAGATATCTTTAATACGTTAAACGCCTATAAAAAGCAAAAATATACGATATATGTTCTAGATGAGAGTGGACAAGATTTCTTTAAATATATAAAGGAGATATCATCACAAGAGCACATTATTTTCGTTATTGGTAGTCAAACTGGTGAAATATTAAAATCAAAAGAATTGATTGAGTTAAAACTACCAAATTTAAGTTTAGGAACTCAATCATATTTAGCTTCTTCTGTAATTCGATTAATAAGATTAAATTTAGAGTTATTAATATGAAAAATTTTTTATTTTAATGAATGTTAAAATTATAATATCTCTAATTTCGAAAACGGCAATGAAAATGAGTGACAAAGAAAAAGCGAATACAAAGAGACAAAATCAAAGAAAGCTACTTGATAAATTTATTGATCGTCCAGTAAAGCTTTTAATTAAGCATAATGTCTCTCCTAATTCTCTTTCTTTTATTGGTTTTATATTTTCTATTGCTGCTGCTTTTTTTATTTCAATTGGAGGACTCCACTTTCCAATATGGTCGGCTTGGATTGTACCTTTTCTAATGTTCTGGGCTGGAACTTTTGATGTTTTTGATGGAGAAGTTGCTAGAAGAACTGGTCATAATTCAAGGGCAGGAGCATTCCTAGATTCAAATTTAGATAGATTATCTGATGCTGTAATTATTTTAAGCCTGATATTTGGAAAATTGATCGATTATCTATGGGGTTATATTCTTCTCTTTTTAGTAATAATGATTTCTTATATAAGGGCGCGTGCTGAAAATGAGGGAATTGAAATGAAAGGAATTGGATTCATGGAAAGAGCGGAAAGACTTATAATTTTGTGGTTCGCTTTTATTACTGAATCTTGGATCTATTATTTATCTAAACTCATATATGGCTCTCATTTCACACTATTTTTTCCTATTTTCATTATAATATATACGGGATTACTTATTTTTACCATCCTCCAGAGAATTTTATATTCATTTAAATCTTTGCATAAAATTGATAAAGAAAAATCGAAATAAAGCATTTCTTCTAAAGTATTACATTGAAATCACTCGAAATTGTTAAAAAACTAAGGGAAAGCATAAATTTTTTAAGGTTTATCTTATTCAAATAAATAGAACTAAAACTTCATCTAAAACTATTTTAAAAAGGCTGATTTTAATTCCCAAAAAGAGAAAAAGTGGCGGTAAAAGCGGTTCACGTAAAGGCCAATACTCAAAAGTTCAGTGTGCTAAGTGTGGGCGTTTTGTTGCTCGGAGTAAAGCTAAAGCTGTGACAAGAAGAGTTCCATTAGTAGATGGAAGAATGTATACAGAGCTTAAAAAATCAGGAACGATTATTCAAGCTCCCACTAAGACGAAATACTATTGTATTAGTTGTAGCGTACATGCTGGAACTGTTTCTCAGAGGGCAAAGGCGGATAGAAGATCTAACAAATAAACTATAAGTTTAAGGTAAACCTTTACCTAATTCAGTGTATTTGACTTTCTAAAAAAGATTTCTTAATCAAAATTACTCTTTGTTCTGTCCTTCTCTTAAGTGTTGAATTATATCTTAATATCTTTTTATAAAAAATATTACGAATTCCATGTATATTTGCCAAAATCTTAGACAAATAGTTTAAATTTAGATTTTTTGTTTTTACAAATTTCTTAAATTCATATAAATTTTTAGTTGTAAATTTGAAGTATCCTCCTTTATATCCACCTTTTGATATTATATGAGATTTTAATTCATGCTGATTCGATTGGGAATTTATATTTTCCAAACAAAATGAAACAAATTTAGATGCAAGTTTTGAGGTATCAATGAGTTCATTTACCTCGCTTATTTCAAGATCTTTAAAAACTCTATTAAATAATTTGGAGCCAATATCATTTTTCAATTCTATAGTTCCAGAATTAGTAAGATTTGGATAATTTTTCTTATGATATTGTTTTAAGAAAGTTAAATTTGATTTATTGCTTTTAGAAATAATATTGAGGAATTCTTGTTTTAAAGTTTGATTCAATCCTATAAATTCAGTGAATAATTTAGCACTAATAATACAAAGATTATCTTTATTCTTAACTTTATTCGAGAGAGGAGGCAAACTTCTATTAGCCTTTTTATTTTTCCAGTTTGTACATACGATAATCAATAAAATATTTGGATTTTGATATTTTATGCATTTGTCTATAATATTTTCATCAGAAATATCACTTGTAAAATCAAATTGAATAGCTTTAATTTTTTGAATGATATTATTTTTAATTCCCATTTTGTTTTTAAATCTATTTCCATCTTTAGAAAGATTTAACTTTTCATGCAAATATCTATTTTGTCTAATATTTAGTAAAATCCCATCTGCCTTTTTATTACTAGGAGGAAATATTTGTACTTCTGAATAATATTTATAATTAATGGATATAAAATGCTTAGATAATAAATCTCTAATGCATATATGAGTCCAAGTTCCCAATTCTGAACTTAAATCTGATGGAAATCTTAAGTTTAGATTTTCTTTATCATTATTATATATATACTTTAATACGTTTTTTGAAATGGTACCCCGTTGACCATTAAGTCCTAGATTTTCCATTTCAAGCGCGATTTCAGATATATTTAAATCTGAAGATAATGTTCTGTGAAGGATTAGTTGTAAAATTTGCGACTCTTCGTCTATTTTTTCGCATAATTGAATTAATTTTTGCTTCTCTTCATCATCATTTTTAATATTTTTTTTTATCCATTCAATAAAATATGGTGAAATCTTTGTACCTATATTCGGATATAACTCTCTTCCTTCCTCTCTCGTTATTCTTCTAAAGCTTTTAAATTTACTTACTACTCCAAAATTAGTTATATCGTCAAAGAATAAGTTTTGAAGATCAATATCTTTAAATTCTTCATCTTGTCCAGGTTTAAAATATTTTTGGAATATCTCTAGATCATTATTAAATACTTTTTCCAATGCGATTCTAGTTACAGTCATTCGAGAGACATCTAAGCCAAAGTTTTTAAACATTCTCGAAATTTCGCCTAAAGAAGTTCTTTCTTTTGAATTATCTATTGAATTTCGAATAATATTGATGATAAATCTTTCAACTTCATTATTTTTATTGATGTTTTCAATTAAATTAAGGATTCTTTGACGCTTATTAAGTTTATATTTTGATCTTTTAATCCATGATTTAAAGGAATTAGAAATTTTTCTTCCTATATTAGCGTACTTCCCAATAGTTTGGTAATAATTTTTAAATGAGGTATGTAATACTGGATTTAATAAACTTTGATAAAGAGAGCTATTTGATGATAATTGCTCATCATAATTATAAGATTTTTTATATCTTGAAAATCTTTCTTTGTATTTATCATAAGACAAATTCTGTTCCGCAATATTTCTTATTGCTTCTCGGGAAATTTTTAAGTTTTTCTTCCAAAGCTCATTTACAATATCCAATTGAGTTAATTCGGAATGGTAAATTAAACTTATTATATATTGAGTAATCTCTCTATTTCCATTAACTCTTTCAATCAATTTAAGTAAATATCTCTTTTCATCAAAATTTTTCAAATTTTTCTTAATCCATAAAATAAACTTATCACCTATAATCCTACCTGTATTTGGATAACTTTTAGGAAATTCTTCCCGAAATTCATAAAATTTCTGTAATAAAACTTTATTTAAGAGATTGTGAAAACATAAATTTTTGTTATTAAATGATTGAATTCTCTTCTTGCCACTTGGAAATCGAATTTTATATTCTGCTCCTAAAATTTTTTTAGCATATTTTCCCAAAGCGGATGAGTGGATATTAAAACCGAGAAATTTAAATTTTTCAGAGATTTTTTTAAGAGATAATAATGAATTTATAACCAGATAAATAAAAAAGTTATATAGTTCTTGATTAGTATTAATTTCTTTACAAATATTAGTTATTTTATCCATCTTAGCAGCGTTTCCGTCAGTCTTTAACCATTTGAAAAATTGTTTGGTTATTTGAAAGCCTCTATTTGGATATTTAACTTTTAAATATTTATTTAACGTAAATTTATGATATTTTTTAATAATGCTTCTTAATTCTGAACTTTTTATATTGCCGAAATTAATATTTTTTAAGTTTTGTTTTAAAATTTTATATTTTTTAACCAAATGTCTAAGAAATTTGTTTTTTATTCGATTAATATCCCAAGGATGACTCTCTTGAACATATACTTTAAATCCGTAGATATTTTGATATAAATGTAAATGAATTGGATATTTGTTTTGAAGCTTTATTAATTTAGAGAGCCAATGATCTCTTTCGATTTCAGTTAAATTTACACCTTCTCTATATAACTCTTCTAATATTTCGAACTTTTGAATTATCTCTTTTAAAACTAATTTAAGTTCAGAGCTGGGCATTTCATCTTTAGATTCTTCTATCCAATCTTTAAGTATCTCTTTCCATCTCTCCTCTTCTTGTTCTTTCACTTCTTTTTCTTTGGCTTTCTTAGTTTTTAACTTTTGATGTTCTAACCATTGACTATACTCTTTTGTTTCTCTTCCTCTATATTGAGGTCTTCTCCCTGTATCTTGGTGATATAATTGTTGGAGGAGTTCATATTCTTTTTCCTGTGATTCTTCGGTTTCTGGTTTGTTTTCTTTTTCAATAGCTTTTTCCATACTTTCTTGATACGATCCTCTATCATTTGTGGAGTCATCTACTTCTATATCGATTTCTTCTAATATTTCTCTATTTTCCATCTCTGGATAAATTTCAATTTTTTGATCATTATTATCAAAAGAGGTGTGGTTGATCTGATCTCGTTCTTCTAAAGCAAATTCAGGTTCAGTAACTTCAGTTCCAAGTTCCTTATTAACCTCTTGTTCTGGTCTATTTTGTAGCTGTTCTTCTATTTCATTTTTATAAAATTTATTGGCAATTCTTTCAGTCTTCTCATCTATTTCTTTTTGAGATTTTCCTTGCTTATGGAATTCTTCTTCAGCTTCTACAACACCTTCTATCACATCTACTCTGTCAATCTCCTCCCTTTGGTCATCTTCATCCTCTTCATTCTCATGATCAACTGAATTATATTTATCCTTTCTCTGTTTTTCATGAAGTTTTTCCACTTTTTCCTCAAAATCATATTTTTCTTCAACTTTTTGCATTTCATTGGTTATTTCTTCTGATGATTTACCTTCTGTTTGTAATTGTATTTCAGCATCAATAAAATATTCTGCTTCATATACACTCTCAACTTCTATTCTATAATCTTCTGGTTTTTCCTCGTTCTTATGGTCAATTGATTCTAAACCTTGCTTTTCTTGTCGTTCATAGATTTCTTCTAATTCTTCCTCATAATTTTTTAACATTTGATACGTCTCTTCCGCTTCATGCATTAATTCAGAAATCTCTTCGAGGTTCGTTCCTTCTTGTTCAAGTCTATCATATTCTTCCCAAAGGTATTGAAATTCCTCCGAATCGGTTATTTCCTTTGGTAATTCATCTTCTTCCTTGCATTCTCTCTCTTTTAAATTTTCATTATGTTGCTCCTCCGCCTTCTCAACCGTATTTTGGAGATCATGTTCCTCTAAAGGCAATTCCTTTTGCTCTAATTCTTTTTCTCTATTTTTTTCTTTTATTTCTTGATATGCTTGCTCTGCATTAAAACCTGTATTATCATATTCCTCTAATTCCTCTTCAGAAATGCCTCTACTTTCTTCAGATTCTTTTAAAATACTCCCTAGTTCTTCCATATCTCTAATAAAATCAATCTCAGCTGGATCATAAATTGTCTCTTGGTCTTGTTCATATTTTTCTGGATCAGGCATTATTATTTCTTCAGTATCTTCAGTTTGATTTTTCTCTTGCTCACTATTTTCCTCTGCTCGTTCATCACAAGTTTCTCCATCTTTATTAGACTCTCTTTGCACTAATAGAGTAGATTGGGAATCAATATTTTCACATATTTCCTCTCGTTCTTCTTTTTGAGTAATGTCTTCTTCTCCAGTTTGTTCCTCACTTACTTCATCTCTATGTAAAGAAAATGGATCATAATCTTCATCCATTTCATTCGCAGAATCGCCCTCAGTTAAGGAAAAAGGATCGTAATCTTCAGTTGTTTCTGTATCACACTCATCTCTATGCAAAGAAAAGGGATCATACTCTTGTTCTTCTTCATTTTCCATAACCTTTGATTTCAACGAAAATGGGTCATATCCTTCCTCTAACTCGTCTAAATCCTTTTCTTTCTCAGGATTCGTGTCTTCATCTTTTTCATATTCATCCCACTCATCCCCCACTTCACTAATTCAGATTCCCTCCCTCCTATAATTATAATTCGTAGTCAGTCGTATAGAATAGAAATCTTCTTGAATTAACACCATCTTTAATGAATGCAAACCGATTTTTTAGAGTGTCAATAACCATGATATCCTCTACATCTAACCCAAACTTTTGTAAATCCTCTTTATCTGTTCTAAACAATATTTTTATGCTAGGAAGTTTATAAACTCCTTCAAATAATCTGGAAGGCATATGATCCCCAAGGATTATACCAATTCCTCTACTTCTGAAGGCGGATAAAAATTCTTCAAACACAATTTCTAAGTAATGCTTCGTTATAGTTTCGTCATCATCATAACTTTGATACTTTGGTTTTCCTAAAATAGAGCCTACTTCATCCATCATTATGACATTTTTAAGCTTCTGAGAAGGATCTTTACTATGCATCAGTTTTTTTGCATCTAATTCAGGGGAACAAGTACGAATTAATTGGAAGATCGCGTGAACCAGCAGTCTTTGCGCACTTTTCTTAAATCCTGATAAATCTATATACACATCTTTACCATTTTGCCATTCAATAAACCACTCTGGGATTGGTCCCGTTTCCAAAATTTTCTCCAGAATTGGATTTGATAAAAGTTTCATTACCCGATTTTCTAAAGCTTTCAAAATGTTAGTTTGAAATTTTTTATGGTAAGGATTCTCCTCCAGATGTAAATGAACGCGTGCAAAAGCTTGCTTGATTTTTGCTGGAAATTTACCTTTATTTTCATATTCATGGGTTAATACGATTTCCATAATTGAAACAACAACGTTTTTTAATCCCACTGAAGCAACAGAGTATCCAGCAACTTGTTCTATAATTTGGTCAATTTCTTCTCCTTCCATGATATAAGGTACTCGTAATTTGGGATCTCCTTTTTTGAGCATAATCTCTGAGCTAAACATAAAAGATTCATTTCCTTTCAACAATTTGATCGTTAACACTCCACAGGGATTACCTGTCTTCTTTATACGTTGTTTTAATTGGGATTCTATAGTAGTTTTCCCTACACCAGTTAATCCTGACATAAATATATGTTGGACTAAATCTTCTAAGTGTAGATAAACAGGATTCTCAGTAATAACCCCATGTTTGATATAATATCCTAAAAGAATTCGAGAACTATTGTTTCTAAAGTCAGAATTAAACCCAATCTTCTCATTTTTAATAGTAAATGCTTTATCTAAAGGAATATCATGATTAAAACTAAAATCAACTACTTTAGGACTAATAAAAGCAGGTATCATTTCTGGAGGGATTCCTCCTTCCACGCGTCGATAAAACCTGCCTGTATCGCAATCTAAAATATTCTTCCAAAACACCATCTCCTCTAAGATATATCTCCATGTATCCGGAGGTGCGTCGCTTATAGATGCATTTTCATTATCCGCATTGCGTATATCCATCGCCATATATTCTTTTATTTCTTCAATTACCTGGTTACTTATTTCTGAATTATTATTGAATTTTGGCTCAATTAGAAAGAATACTTTTGCTTTATAATTCTCATCTAAAGTAATATGTTGCTTTAGTTTCGCAAAATTTTCCAGTTCTTTAATGACAGAATCATCTTCCTGCCATGAGATAAAAAAACTCTTTTTAAACTCTTTGCTCACTGGAAATAAATTCATTATTTTTTTGATTAAGTTGATTTTTTTCGCAAATACAGGATTGGGTAAAATAAGTTCAAAGATCTGCTTCTTTGTTTGTAAGTCCATATAATTTATTCCTCTGACTTTCACTTGTCCTGCTAACCCTGGATAAACCTCTTTTAAATAAAGGAGAAACGACTCAGCACTTTGATAAGCTTCCTTTTTAGAATCTTCTTTAAAAAAGAATTCCCACGAAAATTCCTCGTCTAGCGTAATCCTTGTAGTATAAACTCTGGCATCTCCAAAAGGATTACAGAGCCATGAGTTATTATTTTCACTACTGTTCTTCATATTAGGCACTTGAGTAATTTTTACTACTCCATGCCAAAATTCTGGTTCGATCTAAACCACCTCGAATTTTGTTTTAAAAGTTAATATTTTAGGGATATTTAAATAAAAAACTTGATTTCAATTTGTTATAAAATGCATTCTAGTAGTCTTGTAGAATTCCATGATTAAATCTTCTAATTCATGAGCATTCTTTTCGGGATTTTCTGCATTTTGGGATAATTGCTTTGATTTTTGACAATAATCTTTAATCATATTCATAGTAAATGGAATAACTTTATAAGAAGTCAGAGCCGTAATAAATGAGGGAAGTTTTATGCTTTCAGGAGTTTGACCTCCGTTCATTTTAAGAAATATCTTGTATAATGATGTAAGATAATTAAAGATCAAATCTTTACCAACTTTTAATGATGTTTCGTAGTGTTTATTCTCATTTGCGTCATGCAATTTAAATAATTGCCATATAAAACTTCCCAATTCTCTAAATACTATATCTTTAAATTTATCACTTCTGATTGTATCATTTGAAGATACCCCTTTTAACATATTAAGCCCCTTAGAATTATTCTTTATATTCTTTTCAATTACATCAACAGAAATATTAGGGGCTAACCTTTTTTTTGAGCTATAATAATCCTTAAGTGCGTTATGATATTTTTGTCCGACTTTATAGCAAGTGCGTGTAGTTTGCCCTCCACTCGCTTGAAGTGGGTGACTCTCAACTAAATAACTTTGTTGCTTAAGAATGCGGAAAAGGGCATCTCTTAATTGCTTAATTTTCTTCTTATCTTTCGTTTTATGTATTGCGTTTGAATGAATATATTTTAGAAGTTCTTCTTTAAGTTTATGCTCATAATTCCCCCCAATCTTATCAACGGCACTTATATTAGCCAAAAACTTAATTATATCATCAATAAATTCCGAATAGATTCCAAAATCTTTTTCAAAAAGTGTCTCTTTAGCTCTTTCTAAGATACGTCTCTCATGATCTTTATAAGCATATCCTTGCCTTTCCATATAAACCGCTATTGTATCCTGTGAAAGGAGAGGGGTTAATTGGAGTTGATCGTAATTAATTTCTCCCGGAAATGGTTGATTAATATCAGATCTTTTTACAATGACTTCATTTTTTCGCAAATTCATAAGATAATCAATTTGGTATGTATTATTTCGTTTTGAACTATAATAACCTGTTCCTTGTAATTCTTGCAAATTTATTGTGTTTTTTAACACCGCAATATCTCGAGGATCCGTAGCTTTAAATGTAATGATATTTGGAAAGTAGGTAAACACATGAGAATGCAGATATCGTATTTGATTTGCTGAACAAATTAGCCCAAATCCATTGTCAAGAAATGGATCTAAAAACTTTTCGATTGTACCATAATCAACCATATTGTAATTATCAATGTAATATGCATCAAAAAAAAGATCGATATGAGGAATAATAATAACTTTTCTGTGAAAATCATTTACATTTCTAAGATGATGTATGAATTTGGATAAGAGAACAAAGGTACTGAAATTTTTTTGTTTCAATTCTTCTAATAAAGATAAATCAATGATGATCGTTTTATCAATTTTAAGAAAATCAATAGGTTTAATTTCTTGTTCAAATTTTAACGATCTAGATGAAAATAAAGCTCTCCAATCAATAAATCCCTGTAAAAGCTCAAGCAAACTATTATAATTATTTTTTTTAAAGAGTTGTTCTTCCATTTCATGCTCTAAAGCAAGTGTGCTTATATCAATTTCCTTATTTTTTGTTACAGATTCTTTGAGAAGATCAACACTTTTTCTTTGTTCCTTAAAGGCTAACGCAAATACATCGTAAAATAAGTTTAAATATTCTAAGTTATGTTTATCATAATCTTCTTCTGAATCTATTAAATACAGGCTAAATGAGCGTCCTAATTTGAAATATAAAAAGGTCTCTTCTAAGTACGTATTTTTAAAATTACTGATTAGTTTCGACCACTTTCCTGAATAATCAAATATCACACATGGTATTCCTATCTTTATAAGTTCCGTTACAATCTTCATCATTGTGTGTTCTCTTTGCTCAGAAAGCCCATTAGTAATTAGTAGTTGCTTTACCTGCTCAAGTTTAAAGCCTAATTCACCTTCTTTTTCTAAGAACTCAGTATTGATGGTTTCTCCTATAATAATATCATTTTTCAAATGGAGGGGAGTATTAAATTCTGCAGCGATTTTGGTTTCTAATCCTTTTTTAAATTCATTTGAAATAGCATTTAGATATATTAAGGTCTTTCCTTGGAAATATACACAAGGTAAACCTGTGTTCTTTGCCTTGAATAAACTATTTTTAAGAGACACAAATCGATATCCATTAATTAGTTTATGATTTCTCAATTGAGTTAATTTAAGATTGAGAAAATTGTCCTCAAATGCCCTTAGCATAATTTCAGACTTACTTATTAGGTCTTCCTCTACATCCTCAAAATGGCTAATATCTCTTGGATTAATAAAATGATATGATAATACTGACACTGTTAAAATTGTGTTCCAAATCCCTGATCTCATGTTTAACCAATTTTTAAACACTAGGGGGGCATTTTTAGCTGGAGGAGTAGATGTTCCACCAAGCACTGTTTCCCCAAATATTCTTTTCATATCTGAATATCCTTTTTCATTTAGAAATTTAGAACATTTTTTGCTAAAATCGCTAGGTAATAAAGGTATAGCCTGAAGAGTATAAATAAAAGTTATTTTCTGATTATTCAGCTCTCGGAAAAGTTTCTCGGAATATATAAAGCATTTCTGAATCGCATGTTTTAAGCTAAATTGTTTGAGTCCAATTAATAAGTGATCATCTAAGAGAAGAAAAAGCGTATCTCTACACCCTTTCATTCGATAAAAATTAATATCTATGAAGGGATCAACAGATTTTACGTTTATATTATTAAGAAAACAAACCCTTGAAATAGAATATAACAAATCTTCCCACCAAATGAAAATGAGCGCCATTATGATTATAATATCTAATAAGAGTATGAATATCCAAGGAAGTGAAAAATACGTTGAAAAATAAGATACTAATCCTATAAAAAGAGCTATAACTATTAATTTTACTATGTAACGAACATTGTTTTTAGAATGCTCATTGTTAAGGTCTCTAAACTCTATTTTATCAAGATTAATTCCACAAAAAATTGCTCTAATCGCGTTAATTAAATTAAGCCCGCTTAATAAGGAGATTTGTGTATGATGAAAATTCGAACTAAGATGAGACTTGAATATTTTTGAGTTAAACCGTACAGTTTGAACTAAATTATCAATTTTGCTTTTAGTTAAAATGCCTTTTCTCTGATCAAATACACTAAAATAAATTGAAGTTTCATTATTACTAATTTTCTTTATTTTGAGTTTTTGATACATCAATGGAGTTTGTACGACCTGATACGAGTATTTAATATTTGCATTGTTTAGTGCTTTAAGAAAATGATTTAAAGTAGGATGGACATTCTCAGGCAAGGTTTTAACTTCAAATATTTGAATTGCAAATACCAACGAATTTTTCTTATTTACCATTACAAGGGTTTCAGGATCATTTGTCCAGAATATCAAATCTTTATATGGATTGATCCACTTCAATCCCTGAACGCTTGTAAAGAGGTTGTTGAAAAAGTTAAAGATATTTTCATAAAATAGCAATACTAGAAGGAAAGCTATTGCTCCTATTAAGTAATTAATTTTAGAAAAGAGAGATAGAATTAGAAACGATGTTGCTAAGATTAAAATTGCAAAAAAGCCTATTTTGGCTCTTAACTTTTTAGTATTAATATCTTTATAAAAAGGATTTACCGTCCAAATATCTAAATAATCAGAATTATCACCCTCATCTTCAAAACGAGATTCATTATATTTTTTATCGTTTTTTTTGTTTTTCAGATAATCGCTATATTTTAAACTCATATTAAACAACTATATTCTTATTTTTAATTCATTAATTTTGATTATATTTAAATGAAAAATTGTTTTGATATTTCCAACCTGTTAGTTTGTTGATGATAATTGGATTGAAACAAATCATTGGCCAAAAGAAGAACTAAGTAATGTGAAGGTTTTTGAATAAAATTCTAAAAATTGGTGTTTTGAGTAATCATTATTTAGGGGGCAGTGTGGTCTTGTTTTTTAAGTCTATTATAAATATTATTTATTCTTTGCCCAACTTGTTCTAAAAATGCATTTTTTTCCTGCAACTCTTCTTGTAAAGTATTAATTGGCATGGAAATCTTGTTTGTATCTCTTACCGATGTTGTAAAAAAGGGAAAAAGCTTTAAAAGATCCTTTATAATGTTTATACGATTTTTTATGATTTGCTCTCGTAAAAATTTATCGCTGCCTTTTCCAGATGCTACATCCTTAATAATAGATTTAAGATTATTAAGTTCTGTTTTATTTAATAACACATCTTCTAATGCTCTTTCAAAAATTTTTATTTCAGACATGATGGGTTTATCTCTTAAAAAAATCTTTACCTTCAGTGTATTTCAGCATTTCATGAATCACTTTAGTATAGGACTCTATAATGTCAGATTGATATTCTTTTGTCTCATCTGTAACATTCTCTAAACTACTCTGAATTTTTCCTCAAATATATTCCAGTTCGGGTTTTAAACACTCAAACACTAAATCATTTATGCCCTTCAATTTATAACCATTGATAAAAATGTAATTCATTATTGACTCTATCAAATCATCAAAGTATTTAAAGAAAAAGTTCCAAAAACCTATAGATGAAAAGTGACTTTGTTAGGATTATTAAAAAACGATTAAAAATATTAAAGTGTTTTCAGCCCTCGATTAACTATAAAAATCAAATTAAAGATTTAAACAATTCTACTGAAATATGTATTAAATATCTAAATCTTCAAAATCGTTTAATTCAAAATATACCAAGGAATATTTTAAATTCAAAGGAATTCTTATGTCCTCCTGATAAAAAAAGTGCCATCCAATTAATTGAGCAAAAAATTAAAAATGGTGAAGATCCACTGCATTTTTAAGCCGATTATTAAAAAAGTTTGATTATAATGATCTATTTCTGAATGACTGGGGAATTTATCACCTTCATTTAAATATAACAGTAGAATCTGATGGCTTTATAAAGAGTTTAGGACCTGTGCTTTTATTACGTTTTGATAAAAGAAACGCTTATTTTATACAAATAAAAAAACATTCTAGTAAATTTAATTTATGGTATCAAAAACAGCTAATCAAAATTATACATCAAAATTGGCCAGAGATAATAGTAGATAAAAGAATTTCAATTATAATCTCTAATTCAATATTAAATAAAGATAAAAAAAATGGCGGAAAGGCCATAAGATGTTTTACCTGTTCCGGGTTTACTATGGCCAATAAAATTTTCAATCGGATAATTTTCTAATTCTTCAGAATTGACTTTTACTATTTCCATATGTCTTCATACACTCCTCTTTTGGTTTTTGCCCTATAAACAAAAGTTAAGGATTATTCAAAGAAAAATCAATTATATTTCCATCTAAAATGATTTTCTTTTCCTTTTTTTTTGTTAACTAATCATCTTTTAATAATTTTTCACTCATCTTAGTGGGAGATAAAGTATCATTTAAAAAGCTTCGGTGCTTTCTTCTAAAATTTAAGACTAAAAATAAAATGAAGAGAATCACATTTTTTTTTTTTAAAAACAACAAACTTATATCAAACATTATACAAATTAAATTCATAAAATAATTAATCTCAATGATAAATTTTATAGGTTTTTGATATAGTATTGTGATATTAACTAACTTTATTATATAAAATCAATAAAGTAGAATTAAATGACCTTAAGAATAAAAAGTGTTTCTAAAGATAATGAAATTTATTCCTTTGCAAAGGAAATAGAGATAAATAATCGTAGATTTCAGACACCCTTTCCTGTGAAAAACCCTACTATCTCTCAAGAAACGATGCCTTCCTCTCTTTCTAATGAATTGTATGAATTTTGGAGCACTTTTAACATAAAGGATGTTTTAAATGCTCCTATTAATAATAAAGTTGGAGATAAAATAATAAATCGATTTCGTAATAAAAACACTAGAAATGTCAAAAACAAACCTAAAATCTTTTTAACTTCCTACAAGAAAATTGAGGGAAATCCTTTTAAAGTTTTTGATGATAAACTGCTTGAATTTATGATGGATGCTAGTTATTTATATACTGATATTGTAACTTTTCCAATCATTCACGGTGTGAGAGAAGTTGTTAATAGCAATTCAATCTTACAAGATTATTTAGTTTTCATTGATAAATGCCATAAAATTGCCGATACTTTAAATAACAAACCTATAATGGGTATAATTCCTCCCATACCTCAAGCTTTTATTCGTAAAATTGTTGAAAAGTTTGTATCCTTAGATTTAATGATGTTTTGTTTTGATTTTAATGGATCCAGTTTAAGTGCATATTATCCTCATTATTCGCAAGTTTTTAGAACACTTTATGATATTGATAAAACAAAATTAGAAGAAACTATTAAATATGTAATAAATTTAAGAATTCCTTCAAACAGAAATAGATATAATCCTTTTCCGGCAGAAGATCTACTAACTCCCTCAGTTGGAACAGATATCTTAGGAATTAATCATTTATCAGGAGGAAGTGCTACAACAAAAATTCCAAAAAAGAAAAAAACAAAAAGACCTGCTAAAACCATTATTAAAGTTAACACTAATTTGTTAAATACAGATGAGTATAATTACTATAGGATTTCTAATAGAGTTGAATTCAATAATATTTTTCCAAATCCGTTAATCCAACCAAGTTTTCAAAACTTTACCACTGCAACATACATAAAAAGAAATACTTTCCAAAAGAAATTCAATTATGCTAATTTAAATTTAGAAATGAATACTTTACATCAGAAAATTAAAAATAACGAGCCTACACTTAAGATCTTAGTAAATAAAATTGGTATTAAAGACCAGATAAGAAATAAGGTAAATTGGTTAGATAATTTTATAAAAACAAAATCTCTTTATGATTTTTAGTTATTAATTTCAGGTTGCGGAAACACCCGAGAGTCGTTTTTTAAATCTTTAAATTTTTCTTCAATGATATCTTTGGGAAAATTACCATCTTTTAGTACTTTTAAATAAATCCCATTAGTCCCTGATAACCTAAAATTGTTTTTAATGAAATACTTTCTAAGGTCTAAATCATTTGTTAAACATATAACGTTATTTACCCTTGTATAGTGATATATTAGAGAACAGTCAGCTATTGATAATTTAGGGTTAAAACCTTGAATTTGTTTAAGATTATTCTGAGGTGCTTGATTGAAGATTCTTATAACATTATCAGTAATCAATTTATCAAGCTTGATTCTTGCTTTCTTCTGAACTTCTAGGTTTACCTCATAAGAAGTCCATTGGTCATAGCTAGGATTTTCACCCCAGTTGAGTAATATATCTTCAATATCAATATCTTGGAGAATATTTATTAAAACGACTGTATCAAAGAGTTTTGTTACTATCATAAGATTTGTAACTTGGTGTTCTTTTTTATAAAATCGTATGCATCTTGAAACTCCCAGTCCATTAACTCAGCAATTTTTGATATTCCTAATTCACCTTTATCATATAACTCAAGAAATATTTTCTCATAGTCCATTTTATCGGCTACAATAGAATCACTTATGTAGTTAGGATAACTTTTATAAATAAAAGCTAACATCTCATCACTGGTGAAATTGATAAAGTCTTCCTTTATATTTTCAATTGCTTTTTCAATTAATTCCTTATTTTTCTTCTCTTTCTCGCTTAACTCTGTAATGGATTCTAATTCATTTAATTTTTTTCTCCCATTTTCAGTAATTTTTATTGTATCTTTCTCTATTTGTGCTTCTTCCTTGTTCTTAACTTCTTCTAAAGTATAATTCAAAGATTCACTATAAGGACCAAATCTATGAGCTTTGAAATCAAAAAACTCAAATATCTCTTCAAAATTCCTTAAAACCAAGAAAGCTATCTTTTGGAATTTTATTTTTCCATCTATCGGTTTAGAATTTAACCCATTTAATAACTTCAATACAAGTTGGGTATGTAAATCAATATTTTTAGTCATATCTTCATTTTTATAGAATTAACCGATTAATAAAAATTTAGTGTGTTTCAAATTTCTTAAAATAGAGGTTCTAATTCAAAATAATTTTTTTCGCTTACTTTTTCAGGAGGGGGCACCACAGGGGAGGGAGGTAAAGGAAAGAAAGTTTAATTAGAAACTATTTATTTTTTCTACAATATTCAACAAACTTTTGAGGTTGTAATGCACATCCACTTCTATCTAAACCACCTAATTTTTCAATCAAATTAGGATCTATTAAATTTCCACCAAATTCTAATTGAGTTAATTTTGTCATCCTCTCTAATCCCTTTAACTCTTTAATATTATTATTGCTTAAATCAAGATATTCCAAATTATTCTGAGATTTTAAACCCGTAATTTCACTAATCTTATTATTTCTTAAATATAAAAGTATCAAATTCCTGTAATTATCTAAGCCAGAAATTTCAGTGATTTTATTATCACCTAAACTTAAAGATTCTAATTTTTTTGATATGGGTAGATTCTCTATTTTTGTGATTTTATTAGAATCTAAAGTTAATAGAGAGAGATTTTTTAACGAATTTAAACCAGAAATTTTGGAAATTTGATTATTTGCCAAAGATAATTTTTCTAATTTTATCAATTTCGTAAGTCCTTCTATTATTTTAATATTGTTTGAACTTAAGTTTAATTCTATTAAATTCGTTAAATTTTCAATTTGTTCTATTTTACTTATTGAATTAATATTCAATTTCAATGTCTCTAAATTTGTAAGTTTCTCTAATCCCTTAATCTCATTAATATGATTATCCTCTAAGTTTAAAATTTTTAAATTTATAAGGTTTTCCAATCCTTCGATATCACTAATATTGTTACGTTCTAACAATAAAGCTCTTAAATTTACCAGTTGGTCTAAACCAATAATATCACGAATTAAATTTAATCCACATTCATATAGATTGATATAATCTTTTTTTACCTCATATTTTTTTCCGTCTATTTTATAAAAACCCATAATAACATCAGATTGATTTTTGATCCTAATTAAAAAAATAGATAGAGATAATAGTTTATTAATTTTAGTTTTATACTAGTATATTTTTTAAGTCTATATCATTTTGAATTAGATTTGAATGTCTTATAAAATAATTTCTGTATTCTATATATTTATCTTTATATTTGGATTTTGTAAGATCTACTGGATATGCTGTATGTAATCTACCTTCTGGACCCATTGGTCCTCCATCATCAACTAAAAGTTCTACATAACGGACTTTTTGTTCCCCTTTAAATCGGAATGCATATACTATTTTACCTCCATCTTCCATAACGACTCCCTTCTGAGACTTAATTAGTTCAAATATGAATTTTGCTATGGCTTCAGGAGTATTAAGATCAGGATGTAATCTAGCGAAATCAGCCCAATGTCCTGCAAAAATATGTATTATACCATTTCCAGCACGTTTATCAAATTTAAATTCATGTTCACCAAAAGTTAGATAAATTTCAGTAGGTTGGAAAAAGTTATCTCCAGGACTTTTTAAAACAGTTGTACAAGTCGTTTTCTCAATAAGCACATCTTCTGGTTTGTAATATAATGCTTCCTTACCTTGGTATGTGAATTCTTTGTAAAGTAATTCTAAACATAAACTTTCATATGAATTTTTCCATACATTTTTAATTAGGTTATTAATGAATTCTTGCTTTTGAGAACCACCTAAATTATTATAAGAACGAAACTCTCTGCTATTGAGAAGAGCTTTTAGATTTTCCTTAAATGTCTCTGGCTCGTAATAATTATTCAAGCTTTTGAGAACTTCACCCAAGATGAGTACTTGGTCTATAAAATAATCTGAACTAACTGGATGTGTAGATTTGCCACTAGGGTAAATAAATTCTTTATACAGATAAGTAATCATTTTTTTACTTAAGTCTTTACTAAACCAAGAATAGATATTCCTTTCAATCATTTCATAACATGTAGTTAATATTCTTATTCTTGCTTCCTTTACTTTATCTATATCTGTAAAAGCTTCTACATTTATCTCAGAAATTTTATTTATGACAAAATCTAATAGTTGTTCCCTAGTTAAGCCTATAGGATTATCCCTCATATTTCTAAGGCTTTTGCTTGTTTTGTATAGTGATTGATAGACTTTTTCTAAAGCATTCGACATTCCTAAACCCTCAATAGAGGGGACCTTCCCTTGTTCTGCCATTTCTATAAGAGCGGATAAATCTTGTTCAGACATCTCAGTGACTCTTCCAATAACTTGATCGTTGGAAACAAGATCACTATCTACATATGGATTAGTATCGGAATTCACACCCTCGGTTACATAGAAGATTTCACCATTGGATTCGAATATATATTCAACCCGATGGACAATTTTCACTCCATCCCGATAAAATACAATAATATCATCTACATTATACACTTCTCCCTCGTTCTTAATCTCATAAGCAACTTTAGCACCTGGTTTTAATTTGCCAAACATCGATCTCCCTATTACTTTTAGAATTCCAAGTTTCTTTACATTCCGCTTCGTTTTTTCAAAGAATTTTTCATTGAAATCAGACGCTGAATTTACCTTTCCAATAATATCGTATCTTCCTTCAATAAAGATGCCAATGTCCATTATTATTCTCTCAAGCTGGGTGATCGTGTGTCCTTCTTTTATTTTAGCTATAATAGCTTCTAGAACTATGAAGTTGATTTCTTGGTCTATGATAATTGGGACTCCTTTATATTTAGTGGAACTGAGCATAATAATCGCATCGGTTATCAATTGCTTAGAATAGAGTAATTTCGAGACTTTCTTACCATCGGTTTGCAAAGTTCCAGTGGCATAAAATTCATGATAGAGATTCCCTATTCGAATTTTATTAAATTGGTAAAATAAGCCTTCATATAGATCCCCGATCATGATGTCAGACTTAAGTTCAGTCTCTTCAACATTATTTGTCGTCTTACTTACTTGGTCAGAGATTTTCTTCTTATCCTCAAATTTATAATCTTTTGTTAATTCATCAACCCAATTTGCTAATCGGATCTCCTCAAACTTATTCGGTATATTAATTTTTTCCACAGTTTTAGCAGCCTTAGGATTGGGGTTAAACACTATAGTATTCTTTACTCCCGGAAGGTCTTCTTCATTCTGTTCTTTAAATAAATTATGTAGCGCTTCTCCATCAATATCGGTAGGCTGTTTCAAGTTGCTTTCGATATTTCTGGAAAGGACATCACCCTCAATTCCGTATTCATCAAGAATGTGCTGTAATTTTCCTCTTCTGGACGCTTGTTGTACCGCTCGTATCTTAGAAAATGTCTTTATATTAATATGGCTCAACGTACCTGAGAGCATATTTTGCATTCCCATGAAAGAAAATATGTTAAATCCACCAATAAAGGCAGATGGAATAGTCATTAGAACTCCCTTGAAAAAGTCAGAGGCAAGTAATTTTTTCCATGTCTTTTTCTCCTGTTCTTTCTGTTGTCTAGCTTCACTTTGTTGTCGGTATAGATCTTCTAATGTCTGACGAAGTTTATTGGCAGTATCGGTATCTTGAGATTGAGTTGCCTGCTGCATTAATTTAACGGTGTTTTTTATCTCAAGGTCCAACTTAGTCATTTCTCGAATCTTTCCCCAAGTTAATTTTCCTAAGGGACCCAACAAAGTTTCTCGACCTGAGGTTGCTAAAGCAGAGAGCCAATATCCAACATCGTCAGACCAGCCCATTATATCCGCAAAATTCTCGGCGAATGCCTCTATAAATCCATCCATAATAATTTCTTGGAATACTTCCTTTATCGGAGCGGTAAGCGTGGTCAACGCCATTTGCACTCCTGCTCGTGCTATCCCCTCTTCTAAACCCTCTACGAGGTATGAACCAAACATCATCATAGGAGCGCTAATAATAGTGGACCAGAAGGTTACTGTCTCAGTATAAGCAATTTCAGAAATCATATTCGCTGTGACTTCAGCGTAAGTGTATTGATTGAAATAATCCATAATTGCATAGGAAGATGCTTGGGCTAGTGCTAATCTATGAGTCTCTTCTGTAAGATCAGGAACAAAAACATCAAAATAGACATGGAGGCGATAGTATACCTTGGAATTCATACCTTCTATCCGCCATATATCCTTTAGTGCGGTCCTATAATGGGGATATTTTTGAGTAATTAAGGTCTCAATTGGGGCAGTGAAGTAGAGCTGTCCTTGCTCAAATGCATAATATGATTCATTTACATAAATGTCTTGGGCAAGATATTTCAAATTCAAATTTGAGAGTATTCCGTTTTCATATTCAGGATTACTTTTTACAATATCGATGTAAACATTCTGCACGGGATAATCAAACTCATGCTGAAAGAGTGGAATTTTGGCTTTATATACATCTGCCTCGACTGCATTCATCACATAAGGGTTAATACCAATAGAATTATTATAATCATGAGGTCTACACTGTACATTTACGATAAGATGACCAAGCTGAGGTCTGAGCTGGCTAAATCGATATTGATCTAATACGATTGGTTGGTAAAGAACTGATTGCGGGAGCACTTTATCGTAGCTATCGCGCTCCACAAATTCATATTGAGGTCTTCCATCTTTACATACTGGGCGAATTGTGTCAAATTGATTATTTGAGGAGTGTTGTACTAGATATTCCACGTAACCTAATGTATTAACCGCATATGTATGATATACGTTATCGAGATTATTGGTATTTGGGTATGAATATCCCGGTCTAAAATTATAAGCAGGTAGCTCACTAGTCATTAAGAAATAATCTAAGTTTAGGTCATCAAAATCAAGAGCAACAAATACGTCAGGATCAGAGGCTCCCATGCTCAATAAATTGTCCCATAGCAAATCTAAGAATCCATCAAGGTTATCTCCCTGCGGACTTAAAATTAATATTAAGGTTACAACTCATACATGTGTAAAAATGCTCTGGAAAAATCTTGGATATTATGCAGGATTTGACGCTCTGCATTGATGGTTAAGAGTTCATTCAAATCATTATGAAACTCGTATTTAACCAGGAGTTGGTTTAACTACTCTACATTAAGATCAGAAACATAGATATTTTTTATACAACTAGCTTCTAAGATATTACCCTATTAAGCCGGCTTGGCTAAATTAGTTTACCTTTAAATAGAGAGATTATAATGTGAATGGAATTGAATTAAAAATTAATAATTATTCTAGTGGATACCAAGCATGTAGATCAAACCTCCCAACATAAAGAGTAATTTTTTGACCTTCCTTTAATTTAATTTCTTTTTTTCCCCGAATTGACATTTTTTTAACATCAGATGCGTCTAATAAAAAAAAACCCTCATTAGTTTTTATTGCAATAGATCTTTCTGAATAAAATTTATCGTAGTCTTTCCATTTTATTGGTATTTCATAATTATTTATGTAAATACCTTGAATTACATTTGGTCTGTGAATTGATGATATGTTGGTCTGTGAATTGATGATACTTTTTTGATGAAAACTGCTTTTAAAAAAGAGTTTAATAGTTTTTTGTTAATATTTTGAACAAAAAAAGAAAAAAGGGCTTGGACATCTGTTATTTTTCCCCCTATATATAATAAAGAAGAGGATTTGGAAAATAGCAGTAATTACGAAAGCTCGATTATATCTTCTGTAATTTCTTGCCCCTCCCTGTCATATCTCCTATTTTGCCTGTGTTTTGTAATGTATCGATAGCTCTTATTTTATCTTTTATGTTTCCCTTAACTTTTTCATATATCTCAGTTTTCGTCATACCTTCATAATCTCCGTTAAGGATTTCGAAACCAATTTTTAAACTATTCAAATTAATGTAATCTGTTGGTTCAACAACTTCTTTAAGAGAATTTGATAATAAATAAATCATTTTATTTTTATCTCTTATCGGTCGAATTCTATGCATAGCTTGAAGTTCCTCTGCTTTTTCAAACCAGTGTATTTCTCTTGATTTATACCCTCTTAATTCCAATAACATTTGAACTGCTGGTGTTAGTCCGTATCTTCCAAATATAATAACATTTTCACATTCTTCAAACTTGTTATAACCCCTGCTATCACCATAATGACCTGTTTTTACTTTAGGAAATTTCTTTTTAAAATATTCTTCAAATTCTTTTTTAGTATAGATCAACGTCTTATCTCCTAATGGGATATTCAGTACTTCAAAATATTTCTCAGCATTAGTTAATTCTACTTTAGTTTTCTTCTTTGTCATTAGATCATCTAGTAAAAATATCCTATTCTCTAATTTTTCTTCATCTAATATTACAATATCGAACTTCCGTTGAAATATTTTCTCTGCAATTGAAATTCTTGTTGTAGCACAATTGAAAATAAGAGTATTGACTTGATTTAAGAAATCTAGAGGTGTATCTCCGATAATAACGTGATTTCTACTATTATCTTCAACAGCAAATATATTGTCTAAATTTTCATAATTATATTTGAAAAAATATTCTTCTAAAGATTCTGGTTCAAAATCATCCAAATTAAGGGTTTTGTATAACGTAAAATAACAACCGTGGTTTCTTTTAAACCTCTTACGCTGATCTGAACACTTATTACTAAATGGACAGGTATTACAATTCGCTTGTACTAAATAATTATTCGGATTTACCCTTTCTGGAATTTTTATTCCTTTATGAGCTTGTTTTTCTATACTTTCATCGATTATAAGAATGTCTGGATTAAATTCACGAACCAAATGTAGATGATGTGGAACTATGAATATAATCTGTTTATCTTTTGCTATTGAAAATTGCTTTATATATCGACATTTTCTTTGATGTTTACATGTTGTACATCCGATCAAGTAAGCATTGACTTTATTTCTTAACTTGCAATATTTCATTTTACCCTTTAACTGAATTGCATTATCCCTATGGTTATTCATTCTCTTTATAAATTCCTTTATATTATCATGAGTCGGTAAGCAAATCATCATGAGCATTTGATGTTCTATTCCATAGTCTATAATTTCATAACTCTTCCAAGTTTTACCCGTTCCAGAACTTTTATTATTAAAAGTTCCCTTTCCAATGAAATTTTTAACAGGATATCTAACTAATTCTTCTGAATTAACTTTTAAGATCTCCATGGCACTCTCCCTATTTCATTGATTTTTAATTTGTTATAGAAGTTTTCTTTCTTGATCTGCCACTCATTAAAGGTGATTGATTTAATATCTGCTACTATTTTTTTAATCTTAAAAGAAATATAGGATTCTTTATTCTTTCTAAGTTCAAAAAGAATAGATTTCTCATGTTCAAAGCGTATAATCCCTTCTAAAATTAATCTGTAATTATGCAATACGCCTTGATTTACATTATTTTTCCGTTGACAATTAAAATTTTCTTTCATTTTTGAAGAGATATAAAAAATATATCTCTTTACTATATTAGATAAAATAGAGTATTTAAATATTTTGATATGTAAAATTTAGAATGATTATTAGAATTTGGGTGGAAGATATTAACGCACATAGTGGAGACAACAACTTTCCTCACGAATAGAAAGTTTTCATCCCACACGAAGTGGGATCATATTAGGGAGAAATTGGTCTTTTCAACAGATAGTGTCTTCAAAATGATTATTATTTCGTATGTTTTCATCTTTAGATGTGAAGAAAATCTTTAATCTTCTTTTTCAACAGGGGCACCATGGGGGAGGGAGAAAATGTCTATAGAAATTATTTAAAAAGTAGAGGAATTTTAAATAAAAAATAGAGTCAAAATTATTCAATTGGATGCCATGCAATCATATAAAAACTATCAACATAGAAATAGCTTTTTTCTCCTTTTTCAATGGGTAACTTTTCAGCATTCTCATTCGTAATTATAAATATTCCATTTTCCGCTTTAATCGCATGAAGATCAAGATGATGCCAATACTTATAGGATCTCTCATTATGAAAATATTTCGAATCATGCCATTCATTAGGGAGAACATATCTTCCAAGATAGTTGCCTTTAATAACTCTAAGTTCCCTATCTATTAATTGAGTATCAGGTCTCCTTGAAGTGGTTTTAAGGGAAATATTATGTGCTACTAAAAGAATTTCAACTACCTGATTCTCAAAATTTCGAAGATCAAATTTCGCAGCGTCATCATGAATATATATAATTTGATTACTATTTAATCGACCATGAATTAGGAATTCATATATTACTCCCTCTGATTCAGTCCCAATATTTACTTTTTCTAAGAAAACTTTCATAAAAATATTCACCAATTATTAAATAATTTAAAATTGAAATAATCATCAATCTCCTGAAAGATTTTATTTAAATTATCAATATCATCCTGATCCCGATCCCAAGGATGGGCATTAATTATATATCCATTTGATGATATAATAATTCCTATATATATAGTTTCACCTGATTTAGTCTCAATTCTATAAGTATGTCTACCAAGATACATATAATAATCATTTTCATGGATTGTTTTTAATATTAATTCAGCAATTTCTTCTTTTGTATCATAACCATACTTTGCAAAATCCCCAAGATGGCCTAAATGCGTAGGGTGTGGAGCGTAAGAGCCAAATATAAATGTATCATACAGAATATGTTCCATACCACCAAATTGATTTCCTAATTCTAGCCATGTAACCCTACTTTCCCTTCCACTAATTGCAAAGGAGCCATCAGGTAATTCTATGATTTCTCGACCTTCTCTTGCTAGACCTATTGTTTTTGCAATATCAAAAGTTACACCATTTCCTCTTAATTCATAAATTAATTCTAAATTCCATGAATGAGATGATCTAAAGAAATTAACTTATTTCAATGTTTTTGTATTTATGGAATTCATCTATAAAAAAATCTTTGAAAAACACAATTAATTTATTCATTACAGGTTGACTAACATTTTCAAATTTTTCTGTATTCACTTCTATTATATTGAGTATAATATCATTTTTGACAATTTCAATTAAATCATCACTAAAAGAATGTTCTACTGGCTTCCTTCTTTCATAATATTTTGCCAGATAATCATTTATTATTTGATCAGGGTTTTGTTCAGTAATTTCATCTATTTTGTCAATTATATCTACTAAAAATCCTGACATACTTTCACTTATTGGCTCATCAAATTCTTGATTTAATCTTACCATTAGATCCACATTTTTTATTCCAATTTTTTACTATTTTTAGATTATCTTTTAATTATATTTAATAAGTAGAGGAATTAAAGAAAATAGAATAAAAATTATTCAATTGGATGCCAAGCTACCAAATCGAATCGTTGTACATATAATTTTAATTCATCTAGCTCTTGAAATTTAATTTCGATGTTTTCTCGAATAGGTATTGTCTCAAGATCTGCCCAATCCAATAAAACCAAACCATTATTTGTGTTTAATGCCGCAAAGTGCTTTTCTTTATAATTCCATGGCAACTTCCAGTCTGATGTTATTAGAGCAGATTTAATAAAATTTCCACTAATTATATTAGTTATTGATTCTTTGTTATCTTGCTTATAATCTTTTTGAGTAAGATTCACTAAAAAAGCTAAAATTAAACATTCAACATTGTTGTTTATGTGTTTCCTTAAATCATATGCCTTACTGTCAAAGATCCATATACATGAGGAATCTTTTAATTGCCCTAAAATCCAAAAATTTGCAATTTTGCCTTCATATTCTGCTCCTGTTCTTACCTTTTTTACTATTATTTCCATTTATTTCGCTCCTATTTTTTCATGTTTTTAATAATACAAAATTATAATTATAATAAAATTTTATTGCGGATAAGCAGAAATTATATATCCATTACTCGCAACTATGATAACAAATTCCTTAATAATTCCAAAATTTGTCATTACTTCGAATCTTAACTCTTCTATTCCATTTTCATTTATACTACTTGTGTATTCTTGTGTTTTAATTGTATTCAAAATTAATGTCGCTATATCCTCTCTAGTATAAAAACCACCCCACTCTGCAAAGTCTCTCATATGCCCATAAGGATTTTTCTCTTTATTCAATTCAAATGTACCGAATATGTTCCTGTCATACAGAATATGTTCAAATCCACTAAATTGGTTTCCTAATTCGAGCCAAAATACACGTCTATTATCTTTTACTCGAATATTATTAATTTCATCGATTATTCGTTCACCACCCACAGATTCAACAATTCCAATGGTTTTTGCTTTAGTGAATTGAGTACCTGGTGGTAATTGAAAGAATAATTTTTCATCATATAATTGAGACAATCTAAAGAAATTAACAAAATGTCGAGTGTAAATAAATTGTTTTGTAAAAATATCATTGATATTGATGTGATAAAGAGGATTTTTAATACCTACTTGATAATTTTCGAATAAATTACCTAAGAAATCTCTTCCGGGATGAGTATATTTTTGTTTCTGTTTTATTACTTTTCCTGTCTCGTCAACAATTGTATACGTTTTATAGTGCCCTGATAATAATATTGAAAGTATTAGATTTGCCACATTCTCTATATTATTCGCACCATCCAAATTAATTTCAAAATTGGCATGAATATTAAGATTTCTAATAATATCTATTAGAGTTCCTATATCTTTTGGGGCTTTAAATTCTAAATTCCAATTATTGTCAATTGATATTAAACCTAATTGTAAAAGTGAATAACCAACATATCCAAAAAGATTATTAAGTTCTTCATCTAAAATCTTTAAAAGCATCTCTTCATCACTCGTGAATCCATCATTTCCATTGAAATCTAAATCTCCTAAGTTTGTTTCAATATTATTGAATATATTTCTAACTTCTTGATCTAAATCTTGATTTTGGCTAGCTTGTTGAATTTTTTGACGTAAAACCCTAAAGAAAGATTTTTGATCTAAAAGCATCTCTTTCAAAAGGTCATTATTTAATCCTAATGCTGTGAACATATTTCTGAGGTGATTTATGGAGTACTGGATTTCACTATTAGGACCCTGCATATTTAAGAATTTATTTATAAAATCATTTCCTTCTCTTTTATCTCCTGGTACAGGTAAATCATTTAAACCCTCTAAAATAGCAGTTTCAGAGTAAATATTGAGTAATCGGTAGATAAAATCGGACAGAAAATTAATTTCATTACGAACATTATTATCTTCAGCTATAGTAGATAAATCTTTTAATATTAGGATATTTTGAAATTGCTCATCCAACAGATTTAGTTGACTTGGATTCGGGTTTATGGAATCAAAGTATCGGTGAGTAAGGGCTAAAAACACTGATAAGTCATCTTGTGCGAGGTTGTCAATGATCTTGTTTTTGACTTCAGCTAAGAGTAATGCGAAATTTTTGGGATCAGATAACTTTTCAATAAGGGCATCCAAATTATTTTCTAAGTAGTTATCCAATGAGTTAAATATTTCATTTATGTCAATTTCGTTCGCACCTGAGAGTTCGATCAAATTAAGTAAAATTACTTCTTTAAGGCATAGGTCAACAATATATCTAAATTCATCTGTAATTTTTCCTTCTTGTTTTGCTTTATCATCAACTTCTTGCTTCCACGCCTCTAGTGTAAATTCAATATCCGTTGGTAAGCTATTCACTAGCCTACTATAGATTACTTCATATATCGGTTTATTAAATGTGTTTTTTATTTCAGATTGTTGTATTTGATAAACTTTTAAAAATTTATAATAAAAATAACTTCGTTGATAGTCAGAAATACTATTTCGATAAAAAATTGCTTCTCTTGCATCAGGATTGAATAGATTCGATATATCATCTTGTAATTGTAGGAGTGTAGTTGTGTCAATTATTTGAATACAAGGAGCTAACCTATTAAATTGATCTTCCAAATTATTTCGATCATATCCAATAAGGTCTAATGCTTGAGAAAGGGGCATATTTCCATCTAATCGAATGATCCCTTGTGCGGTGAGAATTTCTGTCCCATGTTGGAGAATAAAACCATTGAATACCGCTTGTTTTGAAGGATCATTTAAGATGTCTATTAAAGCTAAAAATTCATTCAATGTCATATCATGATCTAAGTTATAATGCTCAGCAGGAAGCGGTTGAATCCATATTCTCATGCCATTTACTTCATAAACAGGATCAGCTTTCACAGCAGCTTCTGCTACAAAAATTTCAAAGGGATTTTCATTGGAAACGGACTCTGAATTTACCATTTCTTTTAAAACTTCTAATTGTTGTTCAATATTTTCTTTCTGAATTTCATACCGAGACTCTATCTCTGCTAATGTCTTTTCTGTATCTGCTATAAGTGTATTAGTTTGATCAATGATTTGTGCAGGAGTAAGATAGTTTTGGGTTAATTGCCTCCCAATTTCTGGGGTATATCCTACCGTTGGATAGTTGAAAACTTCAAGATCTAAAGTTTTGATCTTCGGTCGGGCAATCTCTTGTTCTATTAACCCATCCAAACTCTGCTGCATATTCTCTTGTATACTTTCATATGCGCTAACCCATTTTCTTGCTACATTCTTCTGGATCTGGGCATGAATCATATCCATACTAGCAGAACCTAGCAGTGAAAGAGCTCCTAACCCAAAACCGCCTACTATTAATCCTGGTATAGATAAGAGAAGAGCCAGAATAGAATCAGTATCGACTAAAGAGCTTAAAATTCCTTTAGAAGCTACTTTCCGTCCTTGTTGTATAGCAACTTCAATATTTTGAAGGGCCTGCTCTGTGTTTTGAATTAAATCCCACGCGGCATTCAATCCCATATCAGCATAGGTAGGAGTGCCTGTGGTTTGAGTAGTTTCGGTGGTAACTTGGGAATCAGCTCCAGAACCAATATTTACATCACTAAACCATCCGAGAAATGCCTCTCTAAAAGAACAGATAAAAGTTGACCACCATGATGCAGCTCCCTCATCTCCGCCAAGTGCAGTAACAATTCTATCAGTAGTATGCTCAATCCACGTATCGATATATAATTCTTCATAGACTTCCTTAAGAACTGAAGTGGGAATGCTCGCTAACACAACAGCAGAAGCTTTAGCCAAACATATTAACGCTTGTTGGGTTGTCAATTTTGTAATCTCCTCTCCAGCCTCCTCGGAAAGCTCAGCCAAAACTGAGCTCGAGAATGATCCGTACAAATTAGCTATGGTCATGGGGGCAAGTGCAAGTGAAGTGATAAGAGTAGATTGTAAGGTGATATCAGTCGTATATCTTTGCTCGGTATGATATTCTGCGGTTGCTGTTGCTAACGTAAATACTTCAAGATAATTGCCAATACTCAAGGAAATCAATTGAGCTAGTGCTAACTTGCCTAAATCATCGGCTTCAGTATCCACATATTCATATAACACCTGAGCTGGTCTGCTAGATTGAGTAAATTCATCATCATACACACGGGAACTGTCATAGGGCACAATGGTATTGAAAAATATATTAACTCTGTAATAGAACTCTCTGTCCATACTTTGGATGGTGGAAATTTTATTATTGAAGTCTGGATCCTTCTGTGCCGCTATGGTATTAATACTTTGAAGGAAATACAAATTACCTCCTATCAACTTGTAGTCATATGTATCAAGCTCTACCTCAAATAAGGGTTCTTCATCAACTACAAGCAGACCATAAGGACCATAAGTAGGTGAAAACCCTTCAATTGTAACTTTAGTAATAGGATAGTCAAATTTAGTGGCGGTTAACGGGATTTTAGCATTATAGCTCTCTCTTTCTGCTAGGTTCATATCTGAAGAGGAAATACCTAAAGTATAATCCTCTTCGAGTAGATCACTTGCTACCTCTACTGAAATAACTCCGATAGGAACGCCAAACTCCTCCACAAGTGCGTCATACCTCTCCTGATCAACTACGATAGGTTGATATAGAGGAGATCTTGGTAAAGTTAATTGATTAAGTTCATCATTAGCATTAATAAATTCATAGCGTGGTCTTCCATTAATACAAATGGGACGGATAGCATTAAACTCCTTATCAGAAATTACTTCTACGTGATCCTCCAAGTATGCTAAAGTATTATGGCGATATTGATGGTATAATAATGCTTTAGCAAAGAAAGAACTTGGATCAGTCGGTCTAGCTCCTAATTCCGAGAGGGCAGAGAAAACCTCAGAAAGGTCATCCATATTGCCTAAATTGTCAAAATAAAATGAATAATGTGGTCTATCATTATATGCGGAAAGTTCACTGCTTAAAAAGAAATAATCTAGATTCAGATATCCAATTGCTAAGTCTGGATAGTCGTGAGGGTTTACATGATACATACTTTCACTCCACGTGGAAAAGCTTCTTGGTGGAATAATAACTGCCTGACCAGTATATAAATTACCCGGCTCTCCACCACTTACTTCAGTGTAGAAAGCACTAGGATGTCCGTTAATATTCTCCCACATATCCTCTGGACCATCTGCTGGATGTTTCTGGCTAACCTTAATAGGATCCTTTCGCTCAGTTTCAATTGAGTAAAACGTGGCGGAACGCATATGATTCTCGGCTAACTGCTTCTTCTCCTCTGATTCCATCATGGAGTAGCCCCAGTATATGAAGGCATAAGCAAGACCTCCAAGAGCAACATTAAAAATACCGAGAGAGCCGCCTACAATTCCCGCAATTAATTGGTTTCTGGTCTGATCCCACAGATCATCCTGAAATCCTTGGCTATATAATTCCCAACTCCTGGCATACTGGTCATGATATACCTCATAATACAATTCTGGCCAATATTTATTGATATCACCTCTGCGGACTAATTTAATAATCTCAAAAATATGATCCTTTGCGATAACTCCATCAAAATCATTAGGATAGACTTCATCGATTTGTGCTAGCAAGGTTCGATGACAAACTGCACCAACTACTTTAGCGCTCTGCTCAGTTTCGCTCTTAACGTTACCTTGAAGAATCTCATAATCCAAAACCTCATATGGATCAAAAACTTGTCTTCCATCATAATTAAATCCAACAGACATTACGGTATAAATTCCATCGCCTACATGATCAGGATATAAAATAAAAATAGTTTCGTAATAACCATTTCCATCGCTATCATAATAAAGATAATGACCCTCAGTTTTTGCCTTAACACTAAATCCTCCCGAACCATCTCCGTCTTCCACAAGTCTACCCGAAAGATAATCTAGTTTATCTGAAGAGTAAAACACTTGACCGTCGGGAGGTGTGATAAATACACCTTTTACACTAAACAATGTATTACTAGTGGCAACTGGCAACATACCTGCACGCTCATCTGACAAATATTCATGATAAAGACTATAGATAGAAGGAACGCTAATTATGATTGTTCTCTCATAATAATTTTCAGCTACAATATCTCCCTCACTGGAAATGGTCGTAAGTGAATCAAATTTTAAGGGAACATCATCGATTCCCCATGTTGGAGTTGTCCAGTTTAACGTGGAGATTTCAGCGATAAAAGCTGCGGGTGATACAACTTCTTGAGCCTGTTCCGTATCATTAATAGTAATGGTTAACGTCTGGATGGTCGATTCGCAGTCAAAAGCCGAAAATTCATCAACAAAATTATCAGAATATACACGAGTCTCTTTTATTTCTCCCTCTTCAAATTCAATATATTTGATCTGTTCAGAAATCTGGGTGTCTTTATAATATACACAAGTAGTCCTTACATATTTGGTAAAGCTTTCTTTAAGTTGTTCTATAATCCCGGTAAACTTTTTAAATTTATCAGGGAATTCTCCGCTCTCAAGATGTTCTACAGTTACAATTGAAAAAATTGCGCTCATCTTTGAATAGTCTAATTTATGAGATGTTATACAGGTAGTTTGCCCCGCAACATATGTTTCTTCAATAGTAGTAAGGTTGGTATAGGTGGTGGCAATAGTCTTAAGATAATTTACTTGCGTTTCTGCATAACCATCTCTGTTCTCATCGGAGCGGATACTATAAAACTTGGTGGTCACCACTTGTTCTTTGCTTGAGCTTTGCTTGGTCGAGCGCTGGCACCACATATTCCAATAGGTAGGATTCCAAAGAGGAAATCCTTCTAAAGAATCAATCCCAAACATCTCAAGTACACCTTCCCTATACTCTGCATCGAGGAGAGTACCTACATGACTCTCGTCTAGATCAAACCATTCAGTACGTTTTTCTGGATTTTCAAAAAGCTCTATGGTCCTTTCGGTAGATTCAAATTCTTGAATAACTCTATACCAAATGATCTGTCCTGCATATTCAGGATCTTCGACACCATATCTGGTGATATCCACTTTTCCGTCTTTATCGACATCAACTTCTTGTTTATAATCCACTTCTCCATTCGAATCAATATCTGCCTCATAAATAACATTAAACGGATCCTCAAAAATCTCAAATTTGGTATACAATGTGGTGGTATCATAGCTTTCTAAATGATATCCGGTGGTTAAATCCTCGTTTCTGCTGAAATTTATGGGTGAAAATGAGCTGGAACCCGATATTATATATTGATAAGGCTCGGCAAATAAATAATTGGGTGAATTGGCATGATAGGAGAAGGAGCATGATACATAATCGTAAAAAGTTTCTTCCATGTCGGTAAGATAAGTCTGGTTAAACTCGTCTGAGAGATATACCTCAGTAAGCATAGAAATAGGTCCAAAAGAATAATTTAAGAAGATGGTAATGGAATCAAATACATTTAACAATCCATCCCCAGAATTGAGATCAGTGATGGTCACGTTTTTATCTTCTACATCGAACGTAATATCGAAATTGACATCATCATCTTCAATCATCAACTCAGTATAGTTTGCATACATCCCTACAATCTTGTATAAGGACATATTTACAAAATCTTTAGTAAAGCTATATTCTACGTTAAAAATATGAGAATATACGCTCTCATCTGTATATACAGTAAAGGTCTCGCCATAATACTGCACTAATTCATAGTCATAATTACTATTTTCTACTATCTCACCATACCATTCTTCAAATCGAGGTGTCAATAAATATTCATAATTATAGATGATATCAACGGAATCAAAATCGATATGGGTATAATATAGAGTGATGGGGTGAACCCAAGAACTATTGGTACAATACTCAAAATAAAATGAAGTATTGGCATCAATTATTGAAGGCAATTCAATTTCCATACCCCAATACTCTTGGGTTTTATCAAAATTGTTATTCCATGTGAAATTACCAGATGTCGAATCATACAGAAGCTGGTAATTTTTAGCATCCGCATCTCCTTGTACGCATGCAGAATAATAATTATAATTTTCATCATAGATTTTCAAATGTTCTAACCACTTACCTTCATCAGCATCATAATAGAATATAGGACCTTCTTCTAGTAAAAGATGGTATTGATCACTTTCAGGATCAGCACTAGAGGTAAATTCCTCAAGCTCAGTATATTGCCATATTCTACTGTAAAATTCGTCTACATACTCAGATGGAGCAAGTGAATGTTCAATTAGGGCAACTTCTTGAATAGTTAATTCATAAGCTGGGTTTGGAACTGAAAATACTAGATCAGAAAAGTCAACATACCCATCTCCATCGGCAAACTGAGCTAAAGAGCTTACATTAAATTCAATTTCTATGTTCTTATAGGAACCCATATACTCTGTATCAAATGGAGTCAACGACAAACTAAAGTTATAGCTATAAGGCGCAATAAACTCCACGAACGACTCTGAACTACTGGCATTAATGAGCATACACTCCGCTAAAGTGGAAAGTGAATCATATCCGTAAGGTTCCTTATGGAAGTACATCGACTCGATTCCAATGCCTATCTCTTTTTCAACAGGAGAATTATAGCGTAAGAAAATGGTATCTCCATCTTCAAAAGTACAATTTACAGAGGTTATTGGATCTACATAAATACTTGGGATGTGGAGTATGGATATATCCTTACCTAAAGCATCTTTTTCAATTGACCAATTAAATGCAATTCCAGTTGGTAATCCTAAGTACTCCAGCTTATCAGTAAAGAGATATGCTAAGTCTAAGGAGCTTTCATCCGTATAGAGAGGATATTCAAGATTATGGAGCATATATTGACCGTTTATATCTTCAACTAAGGCTTGAGAATCCCATTCTATCATATCAAAACGAGGAACTCCTAAAGAATTATTAGGTGAATATTCATCATCACTTCTAAATTCTGGAATAATAGTCATATTTTGTAATGTATTAGCAGTGGAGGGCAACCTCACCTTAATTTTGAAATCCCAATATTCTAGATCGCTACGAGTATATACTTGAGTAAATTCGCTCATTATCCCTGATGTATCATTCAATTCAATGGTAATATGGTCAAGGCTTTCATAATTACTAAATGCCGTATTGATATAAAGTGAGAGATATTTTCCATCCCTAATATCAGTTAACATTTGTGAATCTAATGCGTCAGTAAAGTTGAGCACCAGCCGCTCTTCCTCTTCTAAAACAGCTCCAATTTGAGTGGCAAATGATTCACAGAAGGTGGGGGTTAACGTATCCTCATTTAAATAATAATAGGCATCAAAATTTGGATACACATCAAACGATTCTCCATTTAGTACATTCCAACTGGTTAAAGTAAGCGTTTCGGTAATATTTTTAATGGAAGGGTTATAGGTAAACTTATATCCTGTGCTGATAAAGTCATGGGGAGTCACAAGGAACGATACATAGAAATCCTTAATATAGGTTATGATGGGATTACTATCTGATAATATGGTTAATTTATGTATATTGGTATCGACAAGATAGCTTTCCCTGTCCAAAAAGTTAAGCCGACCTTCTTCATCATGATAATATACGTATACTGCTGGGATTCCATCCTCTACTAACTCAGAAACATAAAGATCAAGCCCCTCTTGCATATAATAAAACTCATTTTCTCCTGTGCGATGATCAATTTCAAAATGCTCCTCAAAATATTCTCGTTGGTTGAGACGATAACTAAGCAAGAGAGAATAAGTCTCATTGATGGATAAGGAATATTCAAATGGCGAAATAATCGATCCTCCCGATAATTTTCGGTACTTCTCTCGATAACTCATCATTGAGCCATCCGCAGCGGTCAGGCCATCAAATATAGAATCAAAGGTATTGCTCCATGGATAAATTGTCATTAATACATGCTTCTGCTCTAATAACCCTGGTTGTAATTTGAATTTATATTCAATCTTAATATTTGTCTTATTAGCAATATATCCCTCTTCAGAGTAGTTTCTATTCTGGAAATGGATATAATTATCTTCAATTTTGAGCACATACTTACTGAATTCTGAAGTTTGATAACTATAAATAGGATCATTATTGCTAATCGTAAGTTTTATATGATAACTGGTATGCTCCGTGCCCACATAATCGTAATTAAATGGTGTATGGGATAGTGGATACTTGAGTTGATCAGAAATAAAACTAACTTGTACAAACGCATAGGTATCTGATATGATCTCATAATTATTACCTTCCATGATTTTGATGTAGTCTTCCATTGCGGTGAAATTTAACGTAAAATAAAAGCTACAATTTTCATCCTGAGTAATATATCCATTATAAAAGGCTTCTCGTAGCTCATATAGTTCTGTAGAGCTTTCGTTTTCTCCGTCCCAAATATATACGTACACATAATAAAAGATCTCAGTATCATTCCATTGTTCCTCAGGAACAATATTTAATAGGGAAAAGTCTTCAGTCGCATCACCATAATAAGGAACGGTAATGTTAGTTGAGATGGATGGATGGAAGGTAAACTCATCCTCTCCATCATAGATATATTGATTATTAATAGAATTCCAATCTAATGCAGAAAATTCAATACTAAAGCTGGAACCATTGGCAAAATCAGGATGCATGGTATACGATTGTAAGCTTTCAATATTATAATCCCAATCGATTATTGATACATAGGGATTAATTGGATCTTCTTCAATTTCATAATCAAATCCTTCAGCAAATGTATAATATGCCCAAAAATCGACCATTATCATATCATTTTCGGCTAAATTTTGAACAAAACTTGTGGGCTTATAGAAAACAATATATTTCGATCCATTTGTCGCGAATTTGAGGTCAAAATCGGTACTAGCATTCAAAAGATCTAGATCAATTATTCGGGTATCAAAAGCTTGAGTGGTACCTGAAGTCTTCACCTTGCAATACGTACCATCCACATAATCACCCACTGGGAATCCTTGTACTGATAAATCATATTCATATGGAGTTCCGATGGCTCGTATATGGGCGATACTCACCTCATCTGGCAACTGTAAAGCAAAGTAAGCATTTGTAATATTACCCAGTACATCCTCTAAATCTCCCATGTCAATTGTATCAGTGGTTAAATCGAATAATTGATGATAAAGCACAGTCCCAGATACATCAATCTCTTGGGTAGTTAAGAATTGGTTAGTGATATTAAACATATCTTCCCAAGAAGTAGGTACTCCGCTACCTATTACAGAATAATAATCATCTACTGGAGAACTTTCATGCACCATATAGTGTCTATTATAATATTCATATTCACCTGAAACCTGTGCTCCTGCTCCATAAAAGAGGTTCAAAAATCCTTCATTATAGGTCACTTCATCTACTGAATAGGCATCAGTAAATACCCCCAAATTAGGGATCATGTAATAGTTTTCAGAATTAATTGGTAATGTTTCCATGGTGCCTAAATAGGTGAAGCCGTAATTTCCATCTTCCACATCTAAAGAGACTAAACTGGAATGGATCAAATCTTCAAGCGCGACGGTGATCTCCGAACCATTCATCAAATCAAATGGAGACTCACCCCATTCACAGTCAATAAAAGGCTGAGAGAATACTTGGAAATAATGCGGAGTATTAATAATTGCCTCTACATCCATCTCACCCTCTTTAGTTAAAGGCATACGGGCATACATCTCTACCAAATGCTCATCGCATAAGTAATCGAACTGTTCTAAGATAATATAAGGGATATAATTGGAATTGTTTCCGGTCTGAGAGATCGAAATGTAAATATCAAGGGATCCAACTCCAAATGCCTCATAAATACCTTGTAAATCTTTTGAATATTGAAGGGTATATATATCATTTATCAAGTCTGATTGAATCTTGGTATAATTTAGAGGAATTTCAAGGGCATCAGTATAATAGGATCCATATCCACCTTGGGCAACATAATAGAACTTGATTTTAAGTGTATTTTCTTCATTTTGATAATTTTCATTAATTAATTTAGTATTCATAGGATCTAACTTAAAAGTCATAATGATTTCAGGGGCATAAAGCATAGGTACATTGTAAAACTCTAACACGGTCTCATTTGGAGAATTATCAAGGCTGATATATAGTGAAGGATCATCTAAAACTACTGTTCCTACCGTATTACTGGAACTATCAATGATAGAAGCTGCCGAATTATTATTATACATTAATCGTACTGAATCGCTATAGGATTTATCTTCCTTTTGGAATCCATATCCTAACATATACTGCGAAGAGACTCCATAGATTACGTTAAAGCTTGTACCGCTTCCAATAGTCTCATTAAACTCAATATAGGCATGGTGATCAACGCCATTAATAGAAAGGGATACCTCTTTATTCAGTTCCTCTTCTAACTCCTGTTCATTGTAGATAATAAATTTATCTTCATCTCCGGAAGTAGCTCCATAAATACTGTAATCCAACTTATAGGAGCTCGCTCCTGTTCCAGCAATTGTTTGGTTATATCGTATAAACATAAATGACTTGCTATCCTCGCTAGGTGGTAGGAATCCATCTTCAAAATAGAACAAAATAGAAGTTTTGTTCATATTATTACTCGGACCAAATATCATGTTTACATAATTATTCGTGCCAAACTCAAATTCAAACTTATATATGATGATAAACTTCGTATAATTTTTAGGAGTGGAACTACCGAATTTGATTGCTGACTGCTCTCTTAGATTAGAAGGGCTTGGATAATATTGAGACCACCCAGTCACTTCTTGACCAGTTTCATTAATAATTTCTAAGGAGGTAATCGATTCAAGGCAGAATAAGCTTAACAGTTCACTTTGAGCATCAATTGCATATTCCTCAACCTCAGGATCATATTCAAATTCAATTTCAAATCCATAATTTACTCCATTTTCAAAACCTCCTAAAGATAAGCTTCCTGTCTCGGTACTGATGATAGAGGGATCAATTACTTTCACTGATAAATGATCAACTCCAGAAGTGTCGAAACCATTTTCATATACTGACCAGAGAGTGGTTGGGGTAGAGCAGGAAGGATTCTCCTCTAGTCTTAGATCTAATAGATATGCCTCAAAAGTTCTATTATCTTCATAAATACCATATTTTGTATCTTCAATACTAAAACTGAAATTAAGAACGCCGGATATGTCCATTAAGAAACTATCTTCTGGACCAAATCCGATATCAAATAACATTATACCGTCTTGATTTCCAGGGCTAAGCATGACTCCTTTTCTTAATGGGATTGGATCGGTATTATCTGGATTAAATATTAAGTTCAGTTCCATACAATCCAAGGCAGAACGCTCTTTAGCAGATCTATTATCCCCAGTCCCTAGGTAATCTGGATCAATCCATAGCGTACCAATAAGATGAGGATAATTGCTCTCAAATGGTATGTAGTTGTCATTATCAAACGCATTGCCATAAGCATTGATAAATGGATCAATTAAATCGATTTCAAGATTCTTTTCCCCAAATTTTGTCCAGTTTGCTGGCTTTATTTCAAGAGGAACCATGACCACTGGTGAAGCCTGATAATACTCCGACTCAGCCACCTGAATTTGGATGGTCGAGATTCCCGGACCTAAATCAATTAAAATGTCTTTGATGGTCTGATTATCAAAAGTAATATATCCATTATTCCCTCCATCTAAAATTGCTCGATAAGTCGATTCAGCAACACTTCCAGAAGGTGTAATAAAATTGACATAGGCATAATAGGTATAATCATCAGAGAGAATAGGATTACCTGAAGGTTCTAATTCTGAACTAGCATGCAGTTTGGTTAATGATTGAAGGGTATACATTTCTGTAGTAGGAATAGGATCTGCTTCAGTCACATCGAGATGTAATTTTAATGGATCATAACGAGACCTTACTTTTGCATCAGGTAAGTCATAAGATACATGATCATGAACCCCAAGTGCAATATGGTTCTTATATAGGTGGATTAAACCTTCAACATAGGTACTATCCTGTAAAGCTAAATTATAGCTTATAGTGTTATTAATTGAGCAAATATAGCTATAATGCTCTTCTGTTATTCCATTATATACATCTCCATCTTTGGAACAAAGATATTGATCGGGAGAATCAATTGTAAACTCATCCCAGTCAAAATCAGTGCTAAATGCTCTAATATACAACACAATGTCCTCTACTGAGCTAAATCCTTCCATAAGTCCAAAGATGTCAGTAAAATCCTCAATAAAGTCATTATCAAATGATACATCGAAAATCACTTCTCCGTGGGCGTTGGTGATACCATATAGCCAAACATAAGGACCATAAGCAGAGTAGTTAGTATTATAATAATTAAGCTCATACGTGAGGGGTCTTCCAAACATTTTATTTGTACCAATACCTGGACCTCGTGAAGTAAATTCCTCAGTACCTAATGATTCAAAATAAGGGTGAATATTATACTCATCAATTACTGCGCGTTCGTTCAAAAATCCAGTTTTACTTTTGGGCATTAGTCCAATATGTAGCCATACTACAGAATTTTCTATTGGTTTATCATCAAAATCACTTAACCTAAAAGTGAACTGATATTCTTCCTTTGCTAAGGCATCAATCATTATTTTTGTATATTCTTCTCCATTCTCTAAAGCCTCGACCGGATTATAATTAAATTTATATTCTCGTTCCTCATAGAATTCTTGAGTGATCACCATGTCCTGAGTAGGATCTTCTACCATCTTCAATTTGACTCTATGAGGGATTGTTATAACTGTAAACGGTTTAGCCCAAGCATTACTCTCAACATATGGATAAAACTTACCGACATTCTGATCTTCATAATCAATAGTGATTGATTGATCAGCAGATTTATTATATACACTTAAAGGCAAGTATTTAAGCGTTAAATGAACAAGCTGTTTCCCACCTCCTAAGGGAAGTGAAAGATCGCTGTCTACTTTAAGTTGTTTTTTATACTGGAAAAAGCCTAAACTATCAATTGGAATATTATCAATAGGAATATCATTGCCCTCCGTATCTTGTAACATAAGTAAGACATTTTGCGATAAATCTACCTTTCTGGAAAGAGGAGCATGATATGTGATATTAAAGTAGTCATAAATAGTAAAAACATTGTTCTTAAGGAATTCATTGTATAAATCAAGGAAATACAGCGTATAACCATCTTCAGAAACTTTATAATCATTCCCTTCCACAAATTCATAACTATACCCTGTATCATTAGTCACTGTGATATGAGAAATCTGATATTGGGGGTTTGCGACTGAATGGCTAAGGGCAACAGGCTCAACAGCATAATATATTACTTTAAATACGTCACCAGACGAATAGTTCAAATCTTCAACTACTAATTCACCATTCGCATTGATTGACCAAGTATATTCGGTTGGTGCTACATGACAAAATTTGTCTGAGTAACTCTTATTCACATAAACTGCATGGATATCAATAATGCCAGTTTGAATTAAACTGCCTTCATCATATTGAGGTCCTTGAATAGTTGCCTGAGTGCTTTCTACATCTTTATATAATAACTGTTTGTCAACAAAAAGTTGTTTTTCAAAGTCATCCTCCGTAATCCAACTTCTACTTAGTATATCGTATTTTGCAAATGGGATTTCTATAAGGTTTTGCTGCATATCATTTCCATAGGAATCGAGAGAGCTAAAGGATGTGGGAGAAATTGGTTTTCCTTTTAAAACCTTATAAGAAATAAGTAATAGTGTATCATACTCAATAAAATGATCTGATTTCTTGTACCAATTAATATTAAGGATGAAGGAATTATCTACATAGCTAATTGTAGGCTCCCTTTTCCCATCCAAGTAGGAAGTATTTACAAAATGCAGTCCATTGAGCGTGGAATATAAACATTTAACATTGAGTTTATCATTAATAAAGTAAATGGAAAATTCTTCTTTGTCTATAAACTCATCATCACCAAAAGGAGAGAGGATTTTAAGAGCATGAGTAGTTTTTCCATCCACTGCCTCTTCATATTTATATTCATACACCTCATCTTCAATTAAGTACTCATCATTATCCGCTATACATCCATCTAAGAGCAGTGTTTCACCATACTTTAGCTCATACATATCATCAGCAAGATATATTGGTTCAGTAGCAGATAAAGTTTCTTGGGTAATATTTAAGATGAAGATCGGAGGACTAATAAATGTCATATTAAAAATCGGTGTACCTAATGATCCAAAAGATATATTGAACTCTCCAAGCAACGACGGAGCCAAAAATTGGGAGTAGTAGTATCTAGTATAATAGCCAGACTCCGAATCCATATCCAGTTTGGTAATCCAATTTGCCACACTAAAGCCAAGAATATCACCATTACTGGCATTTTCTAATGTGATAGGAAGATTTACAACATCATCCATAATAACTGGGCTAAAAGTATTGTTCCAGCGATAATTCAATATGATTTGATCCGAATATTCAATTGCCACAGTAGAACCATCAAGAATTTCTTCGTGATACACATAGGCTTTCACATCAGTAAATACAATATCTAACCGCTTAATTTTAAACTCCTCTTCAGCATAGAAGCCATAATACTCTGGAGCAGTAAATGTTATATTAGCAGTAACATAGCCCTGTTCATCAGCATCAATAGTATCGCTAATCAAGTTATATAGTTTAAGATCTGTTATTGCAAAACGCTGATAGGGTAAATTCATAACCGTATAATCACTAAAATTTTGGATATAAGAACCGGGCCATTTCTCAGAATCAGTAATTCTGAAGCTGATAGACTCTAATAAATGTAATGCAAAATTTTTGCCAGGATTAGATAAAGCAATATCACTAAAATCTATATAGAGGGGAATGCTCATCATTTTACCCAATTTGAACATATAATTTTCATATTGAGCTTTTACGTCCTCCATAAAATATTTACGTAAGTCCAAATCATAATAAATTTTAGTAAACGTATTACCATCTATATCATTAAAGCTGACTACTAATTTTTGGATTGTAGTATGATGATAATAAACATCAGGGATCGACACATTTACAAAGAATCCATCGGCGTTAGTTAATAATAATTGTTCCTGGTATGGTGAATAGCAATAGTTAAAGTAGACTACACCATCTTGTACATCAGAATTCTGATAGAGGTCATAAATAGTGGAATTTTCTGGAAATTCTACAAAACCATTCTCGGTAATGCTATAATCTAATTCTGAGATCAATGTATACACATTGCCATCAGTCTCGTTATAATAATACACGCGGTTAAGATACATAAAATCATGTAAACTAAAGCCACGATCATATAGATGATCCAGTTCAAATTGAGCAGTCGTATTAAATGAAAGGTAGTTATAGATTTCAATATTATCATTAAGTAATACATGCTTTACTACTGCAAAATATTCGTCCTCTCGAACTTCCCAGCTGACATGGTCAAGGGGGTTAATATTACTAAAAATATTATTACTAATTAAAGATTCAGAATAACCGATTAACGTCTTCTCAGAATTCTCATTGCCAAAGGAAAGTTTGTAATAACCGCTATCTAAGTATGCAGTACCATATCTAAAACCGTTAATGAAAACATCTAATTGTGAGGAATGGTTAAATTCATTACCATCTGCAAATGAAATTTCGCGATTTGTATACGAATTTAGATCTATTGTATCATCATTTAGCGTTATAGATTTTTCTTTCGAAAATTGGATATATTGATAGTTTCCGTTGTAAATTGAGGTGATATTTTCATTACCCGCGATATCAATTACCCTATATTCAATGGAAAAATTTGCAGAAAGATCACCTAAATCATGCAAAATTGAAATTTCACTATGGTTTATCTCATTCCAACTTGATACAAATCCAGACACCAGATCAACTATTCTATATTCCTCGGTGCAAGATGACTGCTCTCCACAAATAAAATCAATCTCGGTAAGGGGAGTCGCTGTATTTGCTGACTCGAAATCTTGGACCCCGTCACCTAACTCGATGGTTGGAGTTGGTGGATCAAAATCTGCTGTGAGATTATATCGATATTTTGCATTATTTCCTAAAATATCAGTTACATTAAACATTACCTCAATAGTATCATTTGTGGAAGCTCCTGTATCTCCCTTCACGTCATTCCACGTATATTTAAATAGGGTAGGTTCCTCTTCATTTTGTGTCATATTGGCAACTTTAGTATCTGTCTGACCATCCTTATAATATAACTCGACATGAACCACTTCATGGTCAGCTATAAAACCAAAATATGTAGAATTAATAATATAAGTTTCTGGGATTTCCATATAACCGTAAGGAACTACAAAACGCAATGTAGAATCAGTGTATTCATGGTCAAGAATAATTTGCGTCCAATCCTGTTGCGACTCTGTAAAATTATACAGTAACTTTTGCCTTATCATCAGCCTTTGTCGAGTGTCTACATTTCGTAAAAACCCTCCAAAAATTCCAAGGTCTAATTCTTCGTCATCAGCTAAATTGTTAATTCCTGATTGAGTCTCAATATAATTTGGAGCATAAATGGGCACGATCTCATGGGGTACAGTAATTTCATTGGCAGAAATGCGTGTCGTCTCATAATAAGTATAATCTACCGTAAGATCATATTTAAGCAAGGTCAATTCAGAGATAATTTCTAATTTAGAACTACTTCCTAAATTTATCTCTAAAATACAGTTCCAGTCATATTCTAATTTTGCTCGTAAATAATACTTCTCGTTTACTATATCATGATACAGGAAACAGTAAACCTCCTCTCTGGAGAGTGTAATCGAATTATGGTTTAACTCAAACTCGTCAAATTCTAAATAGTTATTTCTAATGTAGAAATTAAAATTTTCCTCTAATAACGCATATTGGGAATAGATAAATGCGGCATCAAACTCAATCTCTGCCTCATACATTAAATCAACTGTGAGTTCTTCTAAATAGATATTCGGATCAGTGATGTAATCCGTAATATCAATATCAAACTCAACAGCAGGATTAAGCTTATGTTGAACACTAGGAGTATTGTAATATAATTTAGCACCAATGGACGTAATACCAAAACCAATCTTAGAAGCAAAACATTCTCCTGATTCTTGCTCCACAGTGAAGATTGCTTTTATTTCAAATGTATCTGAACCAGTCTGATTAAAGTAGTCTTCAAATACTACGAAGTTCCGATCAGCCACGTAAGAATAGATCAGTGAGCCACTGTAGTCATCATAGGGTACAAACGGAGTAAGTTCCCATTTATCTTCAACAAAGTTATAGAGGTAAATATTGAGTAATGCAGAACTTTTTTCCTCATCACTTAATACTATTCTGCCTGAGATAAAATCAATTTTTTCTATATCGATTCCAGGTATGGTATCATATTGAATAATAAATTCCATAAATTTCGTAATATTTTGTACATAATCCTGAGTAAATGTAAGGGTAATAGGATCTAAAGTTGAGACTTGTCCCGCATTCCATTTAAATGCGTAATATGTAATGTCTGCGGACAAAAGACCTGAATAACCTTTGTAATCATCACCGATAAGAGTAATAGTACGGCTTCCTGCATCAAACTCATAATGCGTATTTTCCGCTAAAACAACAGATCCTTCTGCGCGAAGCTCATCAACAACAAAACCAAAATTATATTTTAGGTTACCAAACTTATAAATGTTCGTACCGATCTTGGTAAGCATAATACTCTTCTGTGGTATCTCGATATATGCATTATCTACCTCTGCGCCATTATATTGTATTTCTGAAGTGTCTGACTCGATTTCAAATTCGGCAGAAATAATGTCTTGGGCATATAATCCTTTAAACAAAGGTCCGTTCACAAAACAATTAGTAATAACGCTTTCTACTTCGATATAGAGATCTGCAGCACTTCCACGAGTAAGAGCTTCAGCTAAGCGTTTAATTCCTTTACTTTCATTAACAAATTCGCACTGATCCAGATTAATTTCCAAATCATAATAATGATAGCCAACCCAATTTTTATCCAAATCTATATGGATTGTTCCGATCTTTTCTCTTTCAAGCTCTTCATCGTTATTTTCGGACAAACTATATAAAGTAATATCTAATAAGTAATCTGAACAAGAAACTTGGGATAGTTCAGAATAGATTACATTAGTAAAGCCAACATTCAGTCCCAACTTGATAATTCCGCCAATTAGGTCATCCTCATCATTTAATACATTATACTTATACAATAGTTCATCTTTAAGTTTAATCTGGTATAGATATTTGCTATCTACCTTCCCAAAGTAAATTGCTCCGTAAACATTGGAATCTGGATGAATTGGAGTTGAAAAGTTAGCATACACATTCTTATCATCAAAACCAAGCACATATCCAACATCCACACTTGGATGAACATAGGTGCCATATAGAGTATCATTTACATAGAGATTGCTTACAAAGAAGGGTTGGGTATAATTCTTTCCATTTATAGTAATCAAATTAGGGAGATACCATAATCCATCAGTAGCATTGTATGAAAGAGAAGCTTGAGGAACATATTCAATAGAAACATTGGTAAATAAATATTTCATCGGAGAATTAAAAGCAAGTTCATTACCAGAGGTGGTCCAGTAATAGTCAATTGGGTATTGATATAAAATACCGTCACCATCTTCGTATAACCCGCGGATTGCAATTATATCGCCAAGATTCTCAATTAAGCTCAAATTAGCTCTGAAATTCTCATCCAAGCCCAGAGTAGCCTTAAGCGAAGGCTCAGGATACATAATTTGTTTTGATTCACCAATCATTATGCATTCCTGAATAGTTAAGCTCTGTGAAATCTCTATAGGTACATCAGGATCAGCTCTCTCGTAGAAAAAATAATTATTATTACCATCACCAGAAAAATTACCAGGAAGGATATAGGAAATAAACATTAATTTCATAATTCCGCCTTGTATAGTGTCAGTATTAATATTATTAATCGTGATCGGATTTTTAATAACAATATTATTCTCATTATAAATAGGAATAAAATTATTAGCGTTTGGATCTTGGAGATAATCAATAAAATTATCCGTCGAGTCAGGATTCCATACTGCTTTATCAACTCCATTATTCTTTACGCGAAGCATTCCTTGAAAATCCACCCAACTATCTGAACTATAATTATAATATAACAACCTAAAGCGGAGACTCCAACTACGATTGTATAATATATTATTCCTGAAAATATCCAATCCTAATGCTAGTTCCAAATTCGCGGTGCCAAAATCATCTAGATTTATTGAACTAAAATCTAATTCTATAGGGCTAATTAAAGGAATTTGGACATCATCTATTGCAGAATTACGGAATCTGCTCTGTGAATACGCAGAATAATTACATAATACGGAAGGATTATATACAGTCTCATCATTTCCTTCTACATTGGTGTTTTCCAGTGGAAAGCCGGTATATGTAGGGCTAATGATAACATTAAACTCTAAATCTACATCTGTTAATTTAAGATTAGCATAAAGCGTCTCATTGCTTCTTCCAAAAAGCGGTGTCTGAATAGAGTTCTTTATTGTAAAACGGAGAGTGTTATTGCTCAGATATTGATCATCGAAAAATCCTGAACATCGATACGGCAATCCGTTCTGGGTATGGGAAGTAGTATTTTCTACAGCAATCTTCTCGTCATTATATACCTCAATCTCAGAAGAGGTAGAGCTCTTTGGAATGAATCCTGTTTCTGTATAGTTAAATGCAGCTAAAGTATCTTGATAAGTACTTTCCAATGTAGGGTTCAACGAATAGCTCAATATGTTATCTGGAACCATCTCATCATGAAAGCTATAAATTACATCAATATCTGCACACACTTGAGTGAATAGATTTTCGGGGGTTATAAGATCGCTACTATTGCCTATAATAACGCTTTCCGCGTTACCTAACCTATTTTCATAACTATAGAGGATCGACTTATATTCTTCAAAATTTAAGCTATTTTCAATTTTCTTATAGAAATGATGATCTACTGATTTAAGTAAGATACCATGGTTAACATTATTATAGTGAGATTCTACCCGAAGCTTTAAGGATAATTCTGTGTCTGTTGCATTAGTTTTATCTTCAGGATCCTCATTAATAAATGCGCTCCATTCTTGAGTTTGGGTATCATAATAGAAATTTACCACATTCTCATATCCAGAAGTATATAAATCATTATCGTCAATAGTGAGCAAAATATCATCATTTACCGCAAGGGTAACATTCCCGCCAGTCTGTGAATCACCTAACCGCTTAAACACATAGCTTACACGATAAAGATCATGATCAACACTCCAATCCTTAAATACTATAGCATCTATGCTATCGATATGCAAAGTAAATTCATCATCTGGACCCATAGATGTGTTTGTTAAAATCATTTTAAAATTGACATAATAATTATCATTATCGTATTTTAACGTGGCAAAATCAGATTTTGGAATAGAAAATCTATACTCACCATTATTTTTCACATATGAAATCTCCTCTTCATTTCCATTATCAAAATTAAAATATTTGAATATGGCATCATCTAATGAGGCGCCTTGAGCATAGCCGTTTAATCGAACTTGAACTTTATGAGCATTAGTTATTTCTTCAGCAGATAATGGAAATTCAAATTCCACAATTAATTGTTGATAATCTATAAATGTTCCTGAACTTAAGTTATAGTAGAGTCCATCTTTTTCTTGACCATAGATCGGATCAGAGAGCTCTTGATCTTTTGCTCCTTCTGGGAGCACATTCGGCCATTGATTCTTTTTTATAGTAAAATCATAAGCAGAAAGCTTTACGTCCACAATACTTTCTCCTTCGAAAACAGTGATGGAATTCGCTATAAAATATTCAGCCTCGTCTAATTGTCCTGAAATAATGATTTGATCAAATTTTATGGTGGAATTTGTATCTAATGCAATAAACTGAGAGGTAAAGTCAGTATTATTCTGAGGGATTAGCGTATAGTTTTTGACTACTACATCCCCACTAAGTAAAGCAAGGTTAATTTGATTTGAAGAGGTAGTCTTACATTCTACCACGATGTGGTCATTTAGTGTCATGGTAGTATTTTTCGCATACACAGGGCTTTTCAATGTTAAAAATTCCGTAGTATTAGTTTGCATGTATAACATGCCGCCTTCTTGATATGACTTTGCAAATTGATAATTCACAATGGGGCTCCAAAAGTTAAACCCGCCCGTAGCGGAAATATCAACCTTTATATACTGTTTTGTAGGATGTATCGTTCCCAAATCAAATATCTCGGAAGTTGAACTCTGAGGAAGGGTGTTTTGAGTTATCAATCCTCTATCAGCAGGCTTATTGTTCCAAGTAATCGTATCTTCGTCAAATAGATACGTGGAATACAGTTTAGCTATAGGGCTAGGGGTGGGAATATAAAGATAAGAATCACGTGATACAGTTAGGTTAAACTTATCATTGGATCCGAATGTTAAATACTCCTCTAATGTATCCAACTCCATGAACGTCTCCCACTCTTCTGGAGTGGTTTCCACAACAAGCTGGTCTATATTTAAGGTAAAATTACTGTTAGAACGGGCATAGACATAGAGGTTATAGGTACTTGGATCTTCTACCCTATCCATTCCCGATAGCTCACCCCCATCCCATTGGGCGATTGTCTCATCTTCATTATAGAGAGACATAAAATCAACCGTTCCTTCACTTTCAATATCATAATAGATAGTGTATGTCTTCGCAGCATTACCCGACATCTGATCGAAGTAATTATATATTTTTACTTCGGCCTCGTGATAGGTATCTTTTTCTGAGGTATAGCTTAGATATATTCCATTATTGGTCTCAATGCTCAGAAGACTTCCTGCCTTATAATTTCCTTTAAGAGCCGATTTATAAAATGGATAATCTATAACTGCATCCTGTCTCCTATAACTGGTAAAGTTATTAGTATCGTAATTTGTACTGGGATGCAATGAACGAACAACAGTTCCCTGAAGGATGTCTTTTGTAAAGTAAATAGTAGAATCATCTGTTCCTTCGAATTGCCATTGATATGAATTAAAGGCGTCGCGGAATTTCTGAACCTCAGGAACTCCCTTAAGATTAAATCCACTATAGCCATATAGTTTCATGCCTTGATCTGTAAACTCCAAATCATCGCTTATATGTCTACCATCAAGGGCATTAGATTCAAACTCGTCATAGTTTAAGTAAGAAGAATCAGTATGGACATAGGTATTACAATCCCCAATGCATAGATACGCATTAATATTAGTACCTTGCCCTGATTCTTTCTCAGTAACGATCCGTACTTTAAATTCATGCAGATCGTTAAGAAAATCAGTATAAAAGTTGGCAGAATAAAATAGAGAGGAATCAGTATATGCGGGAAATGTGCTAGTGCTGGTGAAAAAGTTATTAGGGTCAATAACCAAACTGTTAGCCTGTAGTTTATTTGCATAGGCTGTATTGTTAAATAACACTCGATAATGACTAATATACTCATTATTTCGAGAATATCCAGTTTTACTGGTATTGAATAAGTTACCACCGTTTTCAACCGAAGAATCAAAATCTATATAGCCAGAAGCATCTATTGAATGGGGAACACAATCTCCAAAGCAGATAGTATTAATGCTAGTATCATCTTGGGTAAGCCATGATGATCTGAATTTATCATCCTTATACGAACTAGCTCCTGGATCCCATGCCCAAAAGTCCTTATCCAGATAATTATCATCGTAAGTATCAGAACTATCTAGTTTAGATACATTAATCGACTCCCACCGATTCTGTTCATAGTTCCATAATTGAATAGAAAGAGGGTAATGCTTATCAGCGGTCACTGCAGAAATTGCCGCATCAAACATTATATGAATGCCCTCTATGCCATCTCTATCGATCACTGGTAATTTATAAGTAAATCCCAGTCCGAATACGGCAAAATCGCTCGTGTCTGTAGCAAGATATTGACTTCTGTTTGCTAATACATATTCGGCCTCTTGTGCCGAAGGATTTTGATAGAGCGGGGAATCTGCAGAAAGAGATTTTGCTACTTTAAAATAATAAAGCTTTACTTTAAATTGACCTTGTGAGGCGGGTCGGCCAGCAGTTAACTTTATCTGAGTAATATCTCCAATGTAATCAAGATTTACATCGATGCTTGTTCCTTGGGCATAAACGCCGTTGATAATTAAACGGACACTTATTGGCGCTGTAACCCGGACAGAAACATAATAATCATCTCCTCCATACCCTCCATCAATATTGAGGTCGACATTAAATTCCTGATAATCATCACCATAGGGATCATGGAAAAATTGGCTTTTCATCTCAAAGTAATTACTATCATCTCTTTTAGTATTTGCAATGCTCCCTGATGATGGAGAGCCATAAATGTAAGTTACTGAATGTAAGTAATGATCCTCACCTTTGGTAGGAAACGTCTCTTCTTCAAATACTTTTGAGTTACTGGAACCGTACACCTGACAGTCTTCTAATGAATTTCTTGCAATTACCTTCTGGGAACCGTCGTAGTAATTATACAGTCCGTTCTGGTTATTGATATTGTGTATATCGGAATAGTACATATCAGAAAAATTGTAATTTTCTGAGATATAAGGGTTGGAAATATACATCCCATCTACATAATTATTGAGATACATGGTATCTGCTAAATCAGGATCTTTGGAGTTCAAATACTGCGTTAATTGTCCCGTGTCATATCCATCTCCGTAATAAATAAGTGAATTTTCTAATTCTGGCATATTAAGATATTCGGAACCCCAATTCTCTGCCCAATCAGATTTAATAGTGGGATATACAACCTTATTGCCTAACCCCGAAATGACAGGGGTATATTGATAGGTCAGACTGTTGGGTAAAGTATTCCAATGGGCATTTGGAGCATAATAATTCGAGGTAGGGTTGAGCCAGGCAAACGGTAAGGAGAAATCATTGAAAAACATTCCCGAAGCAGAAACACTCTGGGTATCAGACGTACCTGAATAGGATTGAAAAGATGGATCTACAGAACTTCGAGCCTCTGCCACAAACGATTCAAATGAATAAGCGATTTTGATGTACGTTAACGAAGACCAGATGGATTGTAGGTCTAGTCTAATCTCATTTCGAGAATAGCGGTACTTTTCCGGATTTAAAGTCTGCCATTGATTACTTCCACTTGTTTTATAAGATGCTTTTTGAATATTATAAATGGGTAGGTTATTAGGAGTGACAACCGGATAGTTCGTAGGAGATAGCTCCCCTTTAGCATAAGTCTCGGATATAAAACATATCGGACTAGTAATTGAAGTCTTATCCTGTAAAGTTATAATTCTTGTCTGAAATAACCCTGTTTTAGAGGAGATAATAAGGTGTTTCATATTATTTTCTTGGATGGTAATTAAATCAATAATCTGAAATTTAAGATCGTCAAAACCCGAAAGCTCAAACTCAACCCATTCTTCTGTACCAGTAGTCCGTTTTAAAGTAATAACCGCATCCATCTTGCCGATAGCAAGGCGCTCAACTCCTAGAATGATAGAATCGATCCCATTAATCTGATCATATTCGATAACTGAAACTTTACCTATAATTTCGTCAGCAATAACATATTTGAGGTTTAAGTTGAAATCATATTCAAATACCTGAGAAATATAAGAATTTGAAATTAATCCCCCTACTAAAATGGCCTTTCTATCAGAGCCAGAGAAATAATTTTCTATCTTAATGGCATATGGTTCAAAATTTATAGGACATTCAACACTTTCCACTTTTGTAAGATTAAACTCAGAATCAAACCGATAATACCACAATGAGAGTAATTGTGAACTATCTTTCTGGGTAATTACCATAACGGAATTTGAGGAAGTACCATCATACTCTATATCAAAGGCAGAATATTCATATCCAGAAAGACCAGTCACATCCTCTTTAATTGTCCAATCTGAACTTCCGTCTAAATATATAACATCAATTTTCGAGCTGGATACTCGAATAATTTCATAAACTCCATCCTTATTAATATCGAATAATTTGAACACTTGCCCTTCAATTGAAGAAATGGTAGCCTCACTGCTTAACGAGGTATCAAGTTCCCACCCAGTCGTACTATTGAATTTATATACCGAAATATCGAGATTTGAAGAGACTTCCGAAATAATAATCGGTTGCCATTCACTGGCAATACCAAATGTGCCCCATGAACCCCATAAACTCTGTTGGGTAGGAGAAGCGATTTGTAAAGGTAGATAATTATAGGTTAAATTATACATGGTGTCCATAAATGCGGTATCTTGATTAATATCCCATGTAATAGTATAGTTTGCTGAATTTCCATTTGCCACAATGGTAGCAGGATCAGTGGCGAGAGGAATCCACTCTTTTGTATTAGGATTATAATACTCAGCAATTACATCCCATAAACTCGTTGAAGAACCTGATAAATAATTTTCTATAATTCCTTTTAGCTCTTGTTCATTGGAATTTGCGGTAGAATTATAGTCAAAAATCTCTCCAAAGATAAGATCAGTAATTAAGGCAATCTGGGTATAATCAAACGTGCGGATAACATGAGTCTCTGAAAGATAATTACCTGCTCTATCAAATAAATACACCCTTAAGTTATAATGATCGGGAGGTAATTGTTCCATAATATCTCCGTCCCAATAATAGTTCCATATACTTTCTTCTCCTGAATAATAGGCTCTACCTATAAACTCCCATGTAGACTGGTCAGACGACCCATAAATATAGATACGCTGTACATCGGATTCATCGAAGATAGTATTTTCTATAGATGAAGAATTAAGCTGAATGGTGCTATCGGCATAAGTATCAGAACCAAACAGAACGATCCCTGCCCCAGTGGAGTTAGTTCCTAAGCTCCATTTAAAAAAGGAATCTGAGCCATCCTTAGTCATGGAATTATCATATACCCCATGATATTTGTGCGAATGGATAAGATTTCCTAATCCATCTTCAATTTCAAACCAGAACAGGAACTCATCTCCTTCATTTAAGGTTAAATATTGTGAAATATTGAAATAATTTTCACCGGTAGATTTTAATTTCCACTTTTCAGAAACTTGATCAAATGCTAGTAGAACATTATCATCCACAAATTCATAAAATTGCGCTTCAATCTGATCACTGTATTCTGAAGAAAGTAGGTAACGGTATTGCTCATCGATTCGTATAGATATAGAAGTCCCATCCAGCAATACAGTAAATTTATCTACGGTAATATTTGCAATCCTTAACTTCTGGATACTTTTTATATTTTGTACGTTAGTATTAAGTGGATCATCATAGCCAGTGATTTTATACACAAATGTTTCATAATCGAGGGTTCCATAAATTTGAAGCGGATACCAAGCAAGTTGGCTCGTATAATAAAAGGTTACATTTTTCACTCCTAGCTGCTCATACACAGCCTGATCAATGCTACTCCAGTTAAAATTATCAAACATCTCATCAAATGCAGTAAACGTGATATATTTTTCATCACTGAAATATAGCTCGTCATGGATCGTATTATTATACATGCTTTCGCTATCGATAAATACCTCTTCCTTTAACTCCTCGATAACCGAAATAGTATTGTCAAAATACACATTATCAATGACATAGGTTTGGATATTCTCGGCAGCATCAGTTGCAATGATCGAAATGTTATAATAGCCACTTTGCAATCGAGTACTATCGAGTAAAATCTGCCATTGATCCGGAGCAATTTCAATATACGTATGCTCAAAACTGGAGGAAATAGTATTTGAAGAAATATGTAATAGCTCGATATCTACTGTATACCCTGAATTATCACTAATATTTGCATAAATTTCAAATAATCCATTCCATACATCAGTACTGCTTTCTACACCGTCAAAAGAAGGAGTTGTTTTATCTAAAAACAGAACAAATGTTTGTTGGGATTCATACCCTAACGTATCATTACAAGAAAGGATGATATGGGTAGTTCCCTCACTGATAGAAGTATCATTGAAATAAAAAGTATATATATCACCCGCAATATCCCAATATCCTTCAATGGTAGTGTTAAAGTAATAATGGGATACACCTGAAAAGTCTTCAATCACAAATGAAATGGTTCCAGTTTCGGGATTTACTGCAGTTTCTTGCATAAATTGTTGATAGATTTCTGGCCCATCAAAATCGATAATAGTGGGTTGTGAAATGGAATATGTCGAGACTTCACCAGAAATATCATAAAATTTGCCTATAAAGGTATAATTATCTTGATGTAGGTTAGAAAAATCAAAGCTCCCCACAAATTGTTCAGTGGGATGGGGAGAAGTAGATACGCCATAAATGATTGAAATGGGGTTAGAACTATTATAAATTCCATCTAGATCATTGCCTGAAAGTAAAGTGATGTATACTTGTCCAGTATTCATACTTATAAAATAAGAAAAGGGATATGCAGATCCATTGAGCAATACTTCATCAATGGAACATACCTCTCCCGATGGAGGGGTTGGAAGCGATACATTGAACTTATTGCTAGAAATTTCTATAGTCTCAGTATCATAAACCTTACTTCCCCAGCTATCATTATTGGCATATAAGGGGATACTCTCAACCAGCTCGTTGAGAGAATTATATACATTAACCACTGGATATTGATTGCGAACTACAAATGGAATGGAATGAGAGTTATTATAGGCATTAGTTTCATTCACAAAGCTCATATAAATATTATCTGTGGTGCTGGATACATTGATCTCAAGATTAGACATTTGTACGGTGTCATTAAATACTGCTGATATGACTGTAATTACTACCTCTTTAGAATTTACTATATCAGTTCCTTGATACAATATAACTTTTACCGGAATAAAGGTAAATTTAGCCCCAAATACATTATAAAATACCGAATTTAGCTTAATATCGGGGTCAGAGCTGCCATCATCTGTAAAATAAATATGTTCTTGTTCCGATATAATATTATCTAATTTAAACTCTTCATAATTAGTTCTTACAATCACTTCGGTAATATCATTATCTACAGGTAAGATTTTAAGCTCTAAGTCAATCTTATCTGTATCATCAAGCCCGTATAAAGCTGTCGCTTCTAACCCTTCTACTACAAACTCTTCGTGATTGTTAAAATTCTTAATAAACCAATAATCAGAGGAATATAGAATCTTAGAATTATCCAGATCATCATAGCCAATAAATCTAATTGTTATGTTGTCATCTCGAAGGTTGATAATATCAAAGGAGACATCTGCTAGTGAGGTATTATCTGCTAAATATTCGCCATATTCAATCCAACCTGCTGTGCTAGGAGTGGTATATTTATATTCCAAAATAACACGGTCAAAATAAGCATCGGAAGAATTTGTCGCCATAGTAAGTACATTGTCCTCAATAATATCATAAGTATCCTCTAAGTCAAAAGAGTAGTTGCCACTAGTAAGCAGTTCAAGTTCGGGGGGTTCAATATCTAACGTAATAGTTTCAAGTGTATAATTATAAAGATAGAAAGCCTCTCCAACTGAATAAGATAAATTGGCCTCAATTAAAAAATTAATATCATAATTATCAGGAGTCAGTCCTTTTTGGGAAATCCAATCTGAAAGGGAATCAAGATTAAATAACCAATAGTTTGAATATAAATCACTATAATTAACAGTTGTAAGGTAATCAATATCATTCGAATAATTTACATAAAGATTTAGTTGAGAGATATAGCCTTCACATCCCTCATAAGGAATTACTCCAATTTGAGAATTTTGGTTAATTCTGCCATCTTTATCAAGATAAGTAAAATTAATTAGCTCATCAAAATGATCAATGCCAAAATAGGTCTCATAATAAGTATAAACCGTATCATTATAAACATCGGTTGCTTTAATAATAAAGTACCACGAGTCATTATCTGGCAAATCCCATGAATTATACACAAAATTATAAGAAGATGAATCATAAGAGTAAGAAGTTAGGAAATACCAATCATTCGTATCTGGACTTTCCATATCGGGTACTTCATTGGAAAGGTAATACTCTACGGTGTCTGCCTCTCTTCCTGCTACTGCACATTGAAAGTTAAGGTATCCCTCAATAACCTCTCCATTTGTAGTGATAAGTGTCCACCCGCCTTGGCCATCCTCTTTTGCAACAGTAGCAGTAATTTGGAAGCTATGCTCTTCAATTTCTGCATTAGTAAGAGAGGTATTAAATACCGATACTTCATCAATTTTGCCTGTAAAACAGCTATAGGAAGTAGTCTCAGCCCCTATAGTGAATTTACCACCAGACTGCAGATTACCTCCACCACTCCATGGCTCTGCGGTGCTTCCCAAAGCTGAAGTACACCATGTATCGCCAATGAGCACGTCAATATTACCATTATTGTAGCGTATTGCAATATATATCCATTTATTAGTTGAAATTGCATTTTGGAATCCATATATGGCAGTAGCTTCTATTGAGCTGGTATTAATATATAATTGGAGATAGCCAGATTCATTAATACCGATCTCTAAAATTCCCTCTTTGGAGAAAAAACAGTTCTTTATCCCATTATCACTTTGATTTGAAGTTAACACAGTGGGATATACCCATCCTGTAATTACAAACTCATTATTGGTAGTGCCCAGAGCAGAGTCTAAAATATCTCCAAAATCCACATAATCATATGTAGTTGATCCTTCAGAAGGTGGTTGGACTGATTCAAACTTGATCTTTAATCCGTCTAGATCCGATTGGGATAGATTCAATCCTGACCACGTATAAGTATACCAAGTTTGACCAGATTCCATATTTAACTGCTTTGCTCCTATCCAACTACCACAATATACATTAACTGTGGAATCAATCGATGTTTCATTCCCATAGACTTTCACTGTAATTTCGGTAACAGTTCCACTTTGTATATTCAAAGTTTCCATAGTAAACTCATCAATTACACTCCCTGTGGTATTAGAAGAGGTATAGATATAATCACTCGTGTTTAAGGTTTCTTCATTAATCAACGAATAATGATTTCCGTCCGAAGATGCTTCCCATTGAGCCGATACATCTCCATCTGGGCGGATGATACCACTATCTTGTTTTGTATAATAAATTTTTACACGAACATGGTCTATATAGGCAGTATTTGTAGACCCTATATTTTCTGCGGCAATATCAATTCCAAAATTAATACTGTTAATATCAGCGGGAGTCCATGAAGTACCCCATAAATTTGTTGAACCCCCATATGTATTATATGTATCATCATCCATAGTGTCCCACCAGTCCGTAGTAGCGTTATCAGTCCCTACTGGCCCAGAGGTTTTTCTTAAGCGTATTGAATCATCTCGAATTGAATTTTCAGTTATATTAGTAGCATATCTGTCCATACCTACTTCGATACCCTCTATTGTTGCTCCAGTGGGAATATTAAATCCAAAATTCGTACAGCGTAAATTATCTGATTCTGCACTACCGCCTCCACCTCCACCACCAAGGGGAACAGCAATGATAAAACTACCCTTACCATAGGTAGTCCCTGAGCTTCCTGCATACCCGTATCTGGTCTTAAAAACCTGCTGTTCTGCATTTAACTGTTTAATTGCTATACCTATGAGAGGAAAGCAATCGGCAGGATTGTCATGATCTTTAGAATCAACATTAGCCAAACTTATTGTACCAGTCCCAGTTCCAGTGGTATGAGTTAATTCTCCATGAGAAGGTTTCCAAGTACGGTCCGGTTTTATCACCATTCCCCCAATAATAAAGTAATCTTGTTGAGAGGATGGTGTAAACTGTAGAGAGGATTTATCAGCCCACTGGCTGGTTGTTGATGTGTTCGAGGCATTCTCTGTGGATTGTGTATCAGAACTCATAGCGTCTAATCTAATAGCAATGATTCTACGTCGTCTCACTTCCCTGTAAAATCCTGTATGAGCCATATAAGATTGTAATTTGATTGATTTTTGGGACGCTGTTATGTTGATTATACCTCCAAAGACAAAGGCATGATAATCAGTAGTATCTTTTGCTTCATATGTGATATAACTTTGTCCTGATTCCTCCCCTTGAATGACAGGAAGATATTCGCTTCCATTATCATAATCTAATCTCACTGCTGCCGAATATCCTGTATGATAGTCTTTCACCTCAACACTTCCTAAGACTAGATAATCTCCTGCTTGATCTGGCGTAAAGGTTAATGTTTCAAGATCTACCCATTGATTTGACGCCGGAGTGGTACTTCCTTCTGTGGAAGTATAAGCATACATTCCTGTAGTGGAAAGCCAGTCATCAAGACGCAATACTATAATCCGAGCATATCTAATATAACTTGTTCCCCCTTCTCTTTTCGCATCGATATCAATAGAGTGTGAACCACTTCCTAAATCTTCAGCTAGATAAGCAGTTGATTCGCATTTATACTCATAATTTCTATTGGAGTCACATGCTTCAGTAAGTGCTTCCATGATTGTAGTAGTGTCATCTAACTGCACTCTCACTCCCACCGAATAACTGGTTGAAGTCGAAGCTACCTCACAACTTACTATAATTAAATAATCCCCTTGTGCTGGAGCTGTAAAATCTAAGGTATGTTTTTCAACATAACTTGAACTGGTTATTGATTGTTCTGAATCGGATTCAGCATGCCAACTGCTCACTCCACTCCCTCCACTTATCTCCAAATTGGAAGAGGTGTAGCTATCATCCTGAGATTGTGCGTTGTTTGGATTAGACCAATTCACACTTCCGCTTCTATCCACGCTTGATGTTGTTTGAGGAGAATTCCATCCTGTATCAGAATATTGATAGGAGACATTCGCATATGCATTATAAATTGTAGTTCCGATGGTTTCTGAACCCTCGCTTACAGTTCCCTCCCCATCAAAATAAAGTCCATAACCTTCCTTTCCCACTGTCCATTGGGTATCGCCTTTCAATATCCCTTGATAATTGTGGACAGCATCATACGTATTTGTACCTGAACTTTCGGAGAAATGAGAAAGGAAATCAAGGGAACTAGGTGGTGCGTATGACATTCCCAGTAGAGCATTTAATAAATCCTCTAAACTCAGGCCCCAATCTATTTTCCCATCACCATCTTCATCAATAAAAAATCTTCCAAGTTCAGTATTTATTTCTAGACCTGCATATTCAATATATTCCAAGGGTTTATATAAACCGTTTCCCTCATGGGAAATCTTGATCATCATATTCATTTCTATTGAACCATAAATAGTATACTCATAGGAAAATTTGCCTTCAAGATCAGTAGTAACTGTGGTAACTTTTTGCCACGTATCATGATCTTCAATAAAGAGATCTAGTTCATAATTGGCTAATGGTTCATGAATAGAATTCGTTAATGTTCCATCAAAATGAATTGTCCAGCAATTATCTACCACATTTTCTACTGTCCAAACTGCTCCATAATATTCTACTGGTAAATCCTCGAAGCGTTCATTGGAAAGTACTTGCATGGCATCTTTTTCAAGAGTAATCTCATATTCTTCAGGAGTTGAAGTGGCAAATGAAAATCCGGTTAATTCAGTATAATACACGTGCATTTGATACTGACCAGGAAGGATATCAAACCTATTTAGTTCTACCTTGGTAATGAGGGCATAATCCTCTAATGGTCCATTTACATATCCAGATCTAAAATCATAATGATCACGAATATGATATCCTTCTATATACGGCACATCCTCAGGAATTAGCTGAATCCGCATTGCTGCAGATTGTGCAAATTCAGGAGAGATTTCACTTTTCATAATAAACATATCTTTAATGGAGATATCTTCCAAGTATGTAGTATCAGGTTGGTATTCTAATGTTTCAAAATCTAGTGAACTTGAAGACAACCGATCTTCTTGAGAAATATAGGCAAATTCAACCGGAGGACAATGAACAGTTTTTGCTGAATTTACGATAAAGGAAACCGGAAATAATACAAGGAACACCAAAACAATTAATGCTTTCCTTTTATTAGAATCTTGAAGTACTAACAGGCATTTATTTGCTTTTATTTCTGACTCTTCTACCTTAGCACGTTTTCGCCTTACTTCTCTTATAACTCGTTTTAGTGCTGACTTGCTCTTAAAAGTAAATATAAATATGACAAGTGTCGCTAGCATTGGCGGAATATAGTTGAGATGGGGGACAAAGAAATAGAAATACAAGAAAATGATAAGTACTATAGTTAGTAAAAAAGTTAGAAATCCAAACTTATGGGTGTGATAAAAGAGACGTAAGGTAGAATGTCGTATTTTACTCGTTGATCTGCGCACTAATTCCTCTACACTTATATGAGGTCGATTTCTAGTTAATAGTTGGGAAACAACCATAAAGATTGGAATCACTAAGGTAGCACCTAAAGAAAATCCAAGCTTTACACATAGCCATAATAAGGTAAAACCTATAAATGGGCTTAGTATTAGATACCACAACCGGCTTTTAGACAAAACATACCTATCAATAGAAAAGAATAATAATATTCCATAAATAAGGACTTGAAAGATAAGAAAACCCATAAAAATGTGAAATGGGAAGAATGAATTGTCTAAAGAAATAATTAAATATATGCATAGAAGGATTACTCCAAAGGAAGCAAGTCCTTTTCCTGCAAGATTTAGGATTGACCTCTTTCTTACCTTTCCAAACTTTTCTTTTGAACGGCGCCTAATTCTTTTATATAAAGATTCATCTGGATGTTTGGTACGATAATCAGATTCTTTTAACTTTCTAATTTTTCTAATTTTTTTAGTAATCCTTCTCTTTTTCCTAAATTTATTAAATATATTTAATTTGATATGTAATTTTTTTGACTTTGGTAATTTTATTCTACTAATAAGTCTCTTCTTTCTCATATTGTTTTGAGTTTTTTCTTTTCGAAATATATTTTTTATCTTTGAGAAAGTTGTTTCTACAGGTTTATCGTCCTTATTGTTAAGGCTCAAGCTTTCCTTCATTTCTAAACGTTGCATTATTATATCATATGCAATCATTCGTTTAACAAATGAAACTAAATCAGATACAGGGGTGTGAGTAAGGAGGAGTTGGGCTCGTTTACGATTTTTAAGTTTGATTGAGGAATAAATATAAGGAGTGATCGAGGTAACTTGTACCTTAATAAACCTACATACGTCTCTTAAATGAGTTAAAACTTGATCGTCTTTACATAACGCATTTACTTGCTGTAATAAACCAATAAGTAAAGCGTGATGCTTTTGTTTTACTTGGTGCTGAATCAACTGATTCTGAATATGCTCAATATTCCTACTAAGAGTAAATAAGTTAGTCCATTCAGCATAATTGATAATTTGTCTTATTTTTTTGCTCTTTGATATGATATCTTCAAAGGCAGGAATAATTTGCTTTTCGATTTGAGAAGAAAGTAGAGAAATATTTGAAATTAACCTATAAAGAGGGGATTCTTTGAGATATTTTTCAACTATATTAGAAATGAATGAGTCATAGCAATAACCCTTAATTAGTTTAGCAAAATGGACTATTTCATCACTATCTTTAAAATGAAAACTCTTTTGCAAATTAGGATTACGTAAGAAGAAGCCCAGAAAATCTTTTAAATAAAAGAATTCAATTTCTTTCCGAAGTAAACTTTCATCTGTATAATTATGTGTTAATTCATGAACATGGGACTGTTCTAAAACTTTTTTAAGGCAATAATTTTCAGTGAGAGAACTATCATAATATATCTTGCTTTTTCTATCATAGATGGGGTCTGGGATCTGCTTCTCTTTAAATGGACGATTCTTATTTACATTGTGAAGTTGCTGGCGAGTAACATTTCTGTTATAAATCTCTTTTTTTAAGGAAGGTTCTTGGATTTGAATAGGCTTGTAGCTTTTAAGGTTTTTTGTTCGTCTTTTCATGACTTTCTTATTATATCGTGATCTTCTTATGGATCGTTTCTGAGATTCTAAGTATCGTTCATATTTTCCTATTAGCTTTACATTAGAATGGGGTAGTGGCTTGGACTTCTGTTTTGTATCCTCCACTTCCTCTACGGAACACAGATCAGATGTATATTTTAATTTTTTAAGTACCCATTTTTGACTATCTGGAGATTCAGATTTTCTATAATATTTATTAAAGAACATAGCAATACCAAAGTACTCATCAGGAGTGACATTTGAAATTTTATAGGTCTTAAGAAATTCTTGAAACTGTCCTCTAAGTGTTTTAACTGGTTCTTTTTCAATTGGAGTAATATTTTGTACTTCTTGCTTGATTTTATGTCCGATAAGTTCTTGATAATCGATTTCAGATTCAAATTCTTCAAGATTGTAATCAATATTTAAACTCAGATCAGAGACTCTATGGTATGGACATTCGGTTTTAGGACAAAACATGGTTTGGGATTTATAAAACCCAATCTTACCTTCATGATCAGTTAGAAGCGTTTCTGGGGCGCCATACACTTTACTATATAAATAATTTCCATATTTATGTAATCCGTCATCAATGTCTTTTTTTCTCTGTTTCTCACTCTTTTTTATATCAGATTCTTTTTTTTCGAACATATTTTACACTTTTTTATATCTAAATTCTTAATTTATAAAATTAATGAGTAATAACACTCTCAGAGATTAAATTTGGCATCTCGTATTGAGAGTTATTAATAATTTTGAGTCTTTTAAAATGATGATATTTTAGTCTTTTTTGAAAAGAAATTGATCTAATTCTACCATCTATTGTATGCAGATCTACTAAATTATTATTCAATATATGCATACTTGCAATAAATGCATATATTTCACTATATGAATGCATATTCTCTTGATTTTAGTCTTTTTTGTCAATCCAATGAAAATTATAATTAATGGTAGGAATTTTTTTCTATTTAAATATTACTGAAAATCTCACCATTTTTTTTTAATAATAATTGGTGAGAATCACTGGTTAAAAAGTGATAGAGAGAGGAGATTTTCTAGTGATTTTGATAGCAGAAATTATAAACTGGTCATTAATGGTTTAATGTCGGTTATAAGCAGATAGTAGAATGTATCTAGTAATTTTAATAATTTAGTCAAAAGACAATTACTCGAAATACATTAAACAGGGAGTTATATTAAAAGAATAAGGGGAAAATGGTTAATCATATTGAAATAGATACTCTTTTGATTAACAAACGCTTTTAATTGCAATTTTTATTTAAATGAATTCATAGATAGATAATATTAAAAATAATGTGACGATGATAAAAATATATTAAATTTTAAAAACAAAAATTTTATTGGACACTTCTCCTCTTTCTTCTTATTAAGAATATAGTAGCTAAACCTATCGCTGCTCCTCCAGAAATAACAGAAATTATAATTATCAGCTCTAATGGAATCGTTGGTTCCTCTATTTTATTTACAAAGATTTTATTGTAGCCATAATGCCCAGTGAGATCTCTTGCATAAAATTCAATAGTAAGATTACCATATGGAACAGCATTCCAAGCAGTCTGATTGATTGTTCCTGTGAATTGTATAATAGTATAGTTAGTAATACCACCATCAATTGTGTACCACACAGTCTCAAAACCATACAAATCAAAGACTTCTATATCATAGGGAGGAGCGCTCTGTCCGTAATTGGCATTTTCGTGTGGTAAGTTTATTGTTATCCTTGGTCCAATGTCATCACCATCCTCCCAGATGGGAAGCAAATCCTGGATTAAAGGACTTGTGCTTATATCATGTGGACTATCGCCAATACCATCATCATTGAGGTCAACTCCAGTATAATTATCCCAATAATTTCCAATAGCGATACTATTCCAAACCGTATTATTTCCGTTGTCTTCAGCATGTTTAGTGTTCATTAAAAAATAATTGCCATAAACCTCATTATCTCTGCAACTAAATTCAGAGATTTCTAAACCAACTAATGTATTACTAGATATTTTATTATTTACAATGGTATTAGAATCACTTCTGCGAGTAATTCGAATTCCATCACTTGAGCATAGCGAAATGTTATTACTTTCCACAATATTGTTATCACATCCCTCTGCCCAATTTTCTGTTCTTCCTTGAATATGAATTCCATTATTTGTTGTTTGAGAAATGTTGTTTCTTAATATCGTGTTATAATGACAACTATCTGAAAAGAAGATACCATTGCTTGCTATTATGATTGAATTATTCGATATTTCATTATAAAAACCAGTATGAGTTCCATAATTGATTGCATTTCCTACATGATTGCGTATTATATTATTAGATATTATATTATAGCTGCAATTTGTGTCAAAATCAGCATCAAAATAAATTCCAATTACTTGATTTATTATTGTATTATTTATTATTTCATGATTATCAACATCAGAAAGAGCTAATCCTATATCATTATTATCAATTATGTTATTGCAGATTATATTATTTTGAGACGCAATATCAGATATACCTCGAGCAGCATTAAGAGTAATAATATTATTTTCAATTGTTAAATCTTCTGTAT
>JBATUM010000184.1:0-2682 GCA_049671145.1 Promethearchaeia archaeon | reverse complement strand
TAAAAGTAAAAAACACAGTCAGAAACATCAATTGGTTACTGAATGAACTAGAAGAACCCATCCCTTTACTATTCACGGAAAGAATCATATCTATAGATGTGGAAAATTTATCAAATATTTTCAAAGAAAAATTTTTTGATGGGATTTGTACCGAACCAGAATTAGGACCTTTTTACAATGAAAGACATTATTATTCTGAGGTTAAAGAGCTAATTGAAAACAAACTGGAGCCAATTTATCGATTTGCCTTTAGAGAGGCCTATAAGGTACTAAAAGAAAATAGACGAATGTGTATTATTTCTCCTATTATTGAAACTTTAGACGGTGGAGATATTCAATTAAATATTGAAACAATTGCAAATAATTTCAGTTTTAAACTTATTCCATTATTAGATATTAACCGAATTATCAATAAATCCAATCAAAGGCTACAGTTTCGGAAAAAACAAGTAAGAACAATGATTGATGCAAAAAAAGATCAAATAATTAAAAGAAAAATTTACTTATTTGAAAAAATTTCATTGTAAATAATTTTTATGGAGATAAAAAAAGTTTTTGATAAAATTGAGCAAATTCTTAAAGGCGAAGCCCATTTAGATGAATTAGCAAGTAAAAAACAGGATCCTTTTAAAATTTTAATATCTACAATTTTATCAGCACGAACTAGAGATACTAATACAAGAGAAGCTACTGAAACACTCTTTTCAAAATACAGTACACCACAAGAAATAGCAAATGCTGATCTAGAAGATTTAGAACCCCTTATTTACAAATCAGGGTTTTACAAAGTTAAAGCTGCTCGGATAAAAGAAGTAGCTAAATTGTTAATAGAAAAATATGAGAGTAAAGTCCCAAGTACATTTGAAGAATTGCTAAACCTTCCTGGTGTTGGTGCTAAAACAGCTAATTGTGTTTTAGTGTACGCATTTAAAATTCCTGCTATACCCGTAGATACACATGTACACAGGATAAGTAATAGAATAGGTTGGGTTAAAACTAAGAATCCAAATGATACAGAGAAAGAATTAAGAGTACTAATTCCTAGAGATCAATGGATTCGCGTTAATCGTTTGTTTGTAAGATTTGGACAAGAATTATGTTTACCTAATAGTCCAAAATGTGATAAGTGCCCATTATTTAACTTCTGTCCCAGAGATTTCTCAATGGAACAAGCACTTAAGAAGAAAAAAAATAGGAATAAAAGTTAAATCCATTAGTATTGAAATTTTTTTACTTGTTTCTTTTTTCTTAATATATATCCAAAAAGAATCCCTCCTAATAATCCAAAAATATGAGCAAAGTAATTAGTTCCTGGAGAAAATGATGATATTATAAAAAGTAACACATACATCATACCCAAAATTAATAAGCTCTTATCTTTATGCATTGCAATAATAATGATGGCAGCGCCTATCAATCCAAAAACACAACCTGAAGCTCCTAGGCTTATTGTATCTAATGGTAATAATATTAATGAAAATATGTTTCCAATTAGTCCAGAAATAAAATATAATAGTAAATACGATATTTTTGTAAAGTATGTTTCTAAAAATGCTCCAAATAATAATAAACCGAACATATTAGAAAAGATGTGTAAGATATCAGCATGTAGAAACATAGCTGTAATTAGGCGCCATAATTCATAATGATTAATGACTTTATTATTGATTTGGGCTAATAATAAAAAAAAATAATCTGGTTCTATAGCAAAGTTAAACGAGATAAAAATGATAATATTAATCGAGATTAAAAACAATGTAATTCTAGCTTCTTTAAAATTTTCAGCAGTTAATACAAACATGTCAAGGAATTTTATGATGTATTGATAAATGGTAGTTTATAATATTTTAATATAAAAAGATATAATAATAATAAGATTTATCATTATTTTGTTGATTATCATGGAAAATTCAAAACAACTTACTCAAAAATTCTTTTATTCAAAAATTCAAGAATTTTTCGACTCAAAAATTCAAAATCTTTTATTTAAAAATCTTTCATATAACAAAATCTTTTATTTAAAAATTCAACTCTTATTATCATTATTATATAATGGTTATCTTAAAGATATTCGACTTTTTAAAGCCTTCTTAGATGTACATTTGGAAAAGTTTGTCCCAAAGGAAATTCTGCCATCCGTAAGAATTTATGATGATGCACCAGTTCTTTTTTACTATGAAAGAGAACGCCCTGAAAAGTTAAGAACAATTTCAGCGCCTCATATGATAACTATTATGCTTCAAAATTTAATCTTAAAGGAAAATGATGATTTATTGATTTTAGGAGCAAAAAGTGGCTACATAGCAGTTTTAGCACATAAACTAGCCCCTAAAGGAAAAATTGTTATCCTTGAGGCAAATTCACGAATTGCAAAGATTACTCAACAAAACTTAGAACATCTTGGATTGAATGAAAAAATAAAGGTTATCGTAAAAAATCCTTTAGTTGGTATGCCAGAGATGGGTCCCTGGAAAAAGATATTAGTGACAGGTGCTATTAAGCAAGAAAAAATTTATCCGCTATTAAATCAACTTGATCATGAATATGGTGTTTTATTTGCTCCTATTGGAGAGGAATTTATACAAACCTATACTCAAATCTTAAGATTAAATAATGATTTTTATGGAAAAAAACATCTTTCAGTAAGATTTACCCCTTTAATTACCCAAATTGAGTTAGATG
>JBATUM010000183.1:0-5036 GCA_049671145.1 Promethearchaeia archaeon | reverse complement strand
ATGATAGGTGAAATTTTGCAGAGAAAAAAATTGAATAAAGAACTGAAAGGAGAAGAGATTCAACTTCCATTAAGTTTAAAAATAGAAAGATTTTTCTCTAAACCTATCTATAGAAAAAGCCTTGATTCAATAACAATAGCCTTTTTTGTTTTAGTTATCATTGGTCCTATTATTAACATATTTTCTACTATTTTTTTGAATATACCATCTATTAGTGAAGATGTTTTTAATGATGGTTTAATAGGAAATTTACAATGGTTAAATATTCTAAATTCCCTTGGAGTTTCTTTTTCAATTGCTGCAATCGCAGTAGCTATAGACTTAGTAATCGCATTTCCAATTTCAATAATATTAACGCGCTATAATTTTAGGGGAAAAAAAATTTTAGATGCTTTAGTTGATTTACCTATGGCTGTACCTACTAGCGCACTAGGTTTCTCTGTTTTACTTTACTGGGGTATTTTTGGAGTTGAACCCGGTTATGCATTAATCATTTTCGGACATGTTGTTTTTACTTTTCCGTATATAGTTAGAAATATGAAAATTGTATTAGAAAAAGCGGATGTTTTATATGAAGATGCCGCTCGAACACTTGGAGCCCCAGGAATAACGGTTTTTCGAACAATTACTTTACCAATGATGAAAGAAGGAATTATTGCTGGTGCTATACTTGCTTTTACGAGAAGTCTAGGAGAAACTGGAGCCACAATAATTATGTCAGGTTTAGTAGAAACTGCTCCAATTTTGATAGTTGGCTTCCGTAGACAATTAGAATTACCTTCAGCTTCATTTTTAGCTGGAATCTTAATCTCATTTTCATTAATTCTTCTCTTTTCCATTAAATTTTTTACTAGAAAAGTTGGTTTTCCAATTAAAAGAATATTTCCTAAAATTGAACGATTTTTTAGTCATAAATATTTTCGTTATTTTAGAGACGTTCTAATGATAATCATTCTTATATCTATATTTCTTATTCCGTCATTCTTCATTCTCAGTCAAATTTTCGAAGGAGATTTGATTGGAGAGTTATTTTTAGGTCAAGATTATAAATGGGTGTATTTATATGCAAGTTTTTTGAGTTCTATTGAAATAGGTGCATTAGCAGTAGTAATTAATCTGATTTTTGGGTTACCTTTTGCTTTCATAATTACTAAACGAAAATGGGGAAAAGTTATCACTTTTCTTGATACTATTCTCGATATACCGATAGCTATTCCTTCAGCAGCGTTAGGGTTTGCTATCTTCATATTTTGGGGTCCTGCAGGGTTAGGTTTATTTCAGCCAGGATTTTTTATGATATTATTTGTTCATGTATCGTTCTCATTTCCATATATGGTTAGGCCAATTATTGGAGTGTTAGAAAGTGCAAATATAGGAGTTGAAGAAGCCGCTCGAACTTTAGGAGCATCTAATTTAACTGTATTTAGAAAAATAACGCTCCCAAATATAAAACAAGGAATTATTGCAGGTTGCATAATGGTTTTTACTCGCTCACTTGGAGAAACTGGTGCAACTATTGTAGTTATGGGTAGTATCAGAACAATTCCAGTATTAATTGTAGATTGGGTTGAAGCAAATGCCTTTCCAAGTGCTATATTTGCTAGCACTCTTGTTATTATATTTAGTGCTATTTTAATTTTCGCATTAAGAGCCGTAAGAAAAAGGAAGAGGTGAGAAATTTGCCTACAATAGAATTAATTAATGTTACAAAAACCTTTAATGAAGGAAGAGTTCTTGCGGTAGATAATATCTCTTTAAAAATTGAAGAGGGTGATTATGTTTTTTTGCTTGGGCCTACCGGGTGTGGTAAGACAACGACTTTAAGAATGATTGCCGGACTTGAAAAACCTACAAAAGGAACGGTATTAATTGATGGTAAGGACGTCGAGGAAATACCGCCTGAAGATAGAGATATGGGATTTATATTTCAACATTTTGAAATTTTTGATCATTTAACCGTTTGGGAAAATGTAACATTTGGATTAGAGATGCGTGGTTATGAAGAAAGTTATATCATTGAAAAGGCAGAAAATGCATTAAGAACGGTTGAATTATTAGATTATGCTGATGACTTTCCTTCAATATTTAGTAATCCAGGAATGCAAAAATTAGGAATTGCAAGAGCGATAGCAACAGGAGCAAAAATATTAATTATGGATGAACCACTAGGTTCTCTCGATCCTAAAGTATCAAAGGTTTTTCGTCATGAATTGAGAAATCTGATTAAAGATTTAGGTCTTACTGCTATACATGTTACCCATAATCAAGAAGAAGCAATGGCTATCGCGGACAAAATTATAATTATGAGAGCGGGAAGAATTCTTCAAATGGGTACTCCATATGAACTATATGAAAATCCTAATAGCATATTTGTTGCAAACTTCTTGGGTGAAACTAATTTTCTTCAAGGATTTGTGTTAAAAGTACTTGAAAATGAAGAAATGTCAATTTGGATTCGTCTAGGTGGACCAAAACTTAATTGTAATAATTTTGGTAATAATTTTAGTTTGGATGACCATATTGTAATATCTTTTCGTTTTGAAGATGTCTATTTATTTCCCAAAGATTATGAATTTGAAAGCAGTCCTTATGATTGGTCTAAAATTCAATTTTTTAACGCTAAATTAGAAACTTCAAGATTTATTGGAGCTACAAAGAGATTTTATTTGATTCTGGATAACGGAGATAGGTTTTTGTCAATAAAACCAGGAACTTTCGAAGAAAGTTTCACCGCAGGGGAAGAATTAATTATAGGCATTCATCAAGATGATATTCATGTGTTCGAAGCGCCAAAAAATCTAATCTATGAATTATCCCTAACATAAATAAGAGGTATCGAAGTAATGGTTAATATTAAATTAAATAATATGTCAAAATCTTATAGGAAATTCGATGCACTTGATCAAATTTCACTTGAAATTAAAGATAAAGAATATTTTATTATTTTAGGTCCAACAGGAGCAGGTAAAACAACTTTATTAAAAATTATTGCTGGTTTGATTAAACCAGATTCAGGTAAAGTATTGTTTGATGGTAAAGATGTTACAAATAATACATCGGGTAAAAGAAATTTAGGATTTATGTTTGAAAATTATGCATTATTTCCCCATATGAATATTGTTGAAAATATATCATATAGTGGGCGTGTACATGCTAGAGATACTAAAAATACAAAAACCCTTGTTGATCAAGTATTAATGATGACATTACTTACGGGGAGAGATGAAGCAATGCCAGAAGAGTTAAGTGGTGGTATGAAACAACGCGTTGCTCTCTGTAGAGCCCTTTTAAATTTAGAGCAAACAAAACTGCTTATCTTAGATGAACCCCTTAAAGCGCTTGATGCAGGTCTAAGAATGAGTTTAAGAAGAGAATTATTATTAATGGCTAAATCAAAAGAATTAGAGTTAACTGTAGTTCATGTCACTAATGAGCAGGAGGAAGCAATGATGGTTGCAGACCGAATAGCTATAATTAATCAAGGAAAACTGATACAAGTCGACACCCCCCATGAAATCTACTATCATCCGAAAAATCTATTCGTTGCTAATTTTATGAGCGAAATAAATTATTTTGATGGTATTTGTAAAAAAGAAGAAATTCCCCCATGGGATATCTTAAAAGAATCAAAAAGAGGCGATAAGCTTTATGCAGAAATACACAAAGATTCAATTCCTATACCAGTTGATATCGGTATAGATAATCTCTTCGCCGCTTATTTACCAAAAGATAGAATTGGTGAGATTCAGCATGGAGATAAAGTTCTATTAGTAATCAGATCAAACCATATGAAAATTCGATTAGGTAATCGTGTACAACAAAAGCGTAATGCTGTTCTAGGAAGAATCCATAGACGTAAATTTATGGGTGTTTTTTATAGATTTGAAGTTAAAGTAAATATAAAAAAACTAGAAAAAATAATTATCGTTACTATACCAGCAACATCGGAGATTCACCATACTTTTTTAGAAGATTTAGAAGTTACTGTATATTTTCCGAAAGAATTAGGTATTTTATTTAAATATCCTGGTGAAAATGTTATAAAAGAGGTATTAAAATTAGAATAAAAATAAAAATTTTGTAAAATATTATGAAGTAGGGAGGTTTTGATATGAGTGCATTATTTGAGTGGTTTAAGTCTCGAAATGAAGAAAGTGCAATAAATAAGACATTAGTTCATATGCAGAAGGTCCTTGAGTGTGTAGTTGAATATGAAAAAGCACTTTCATTTTTGATTGCGGAAAAAAATATTGATCTTGCATTAAAAGTTCTTTTTCGTGTAAATGAATTGGAAGATGATGCTGATGGAATTAGGCGGGATATACATAGAATGCTTTCAAAAGCCGAACTTACATCTATTATTCGTGAAAATCTAATCCACCTAGCCAATAGGATTGATAATATAGCAAATGCCACGAACGCAAGTGCAAGAATTCTTATTTATATGAATCATAATGATTTTTTAAAACTTGATGAGCAGATTCATAAAAACGTTATTGAAATGGCAAGGATATCTGTAGAAGCCGTTAAAAAGTTAAATGTTATGGTAAATAAATTATTAACTGCTGAAGAAGCTGAAATACAGAAATTGGGAGAGGAAGTAAATACACTTGAGCATCAATGCGATGAATTGCGTTTTGCCATAAATAGAATATTAGTTTCAAATACTCCTGATATTAATCCATTTAGTGCCATAGAAATTCATAGTTGTATTTCTGCGCTGGAATCTATTAGCGATAACGCTGAAGATGTAGCTGATTATATCATTATGTTAACTGTAGCTAAAAGGACTTAAACATCTTTTTTAAATAATCAAATAAAAATTTTAATAAATCATTTTTTACTGTTTATAAATATTTTTATACTTGAGTATCTATTCTTATTTAAATTAGAAAATTATGAAATAATAGAGGGTAGAACTTTGAATTATGCATCAAGAAGTATGTTAGCATCTGGTATATACGCAGGAGTTATTGGATTTTTCTTTTTATTTTTTCCAGAGATAGTCCTAATTAGTATTGGAGTAAGTACTACGC
>JBATUM010000182.1:0-2092 GCA_049671145.1 Promethearchaeia archaeon | reverse complement strand
AATATAAAGTATAGTATATTCTTAATATTCTTTCTAAGCTCATCCATACTATTAACGGGTCTAATTTTACAAATAAACGCAGGAGTTAAACCAATAACTACTGATCCTTATTATAATAACTTAAATTTTAAAACTTCTGCAACTCATGTAGTTATGGTGGAAATTGATGATACTAATCCCGCAATTAATTGGGCGGCAGCTAAATTAGCAGGAATATGCACGGGATCAGGGACAGCAGGAGATCCCTATATAATTGACGATGACGTTTTTACTATTGCAGGTACTCCATGCTTAATAATTGCTAATTCAAGAAAGCATTTTATAGTAAGAAATTGTAGCTTCATGAATCCTGATATGGTCCCATCAATACTATTTTACAATACTACTAATGGTCTTTTCGAACAAAATCAAATGTGGGTACTCTATCAAGCATTCATCGTAGATAATTGTAGTCAGATAATACTTCAAACCAATAATTTCACTGGATGTGGAAATGCTTTAATATGTGTTGATTCTAATGACCTTACAATAACTTCAAATCTCTTTGAATACCCTGTATATGAATGTATCTGGGTAGATAATTGCGAAACTTGTACATTCGATAGTAATGAAGTCTTGCATGGTAGTGATGCCGGATTTTATGTAGACGATTCTAAAGATATAACCATAAAGGATAACACGATTAATGATAACGATTATGGAATTTATTGTGAAAATTCTGATAATACAATTATAACAGGGAATGATATTAACGAGAATGATGGATTTGGATTATATTTATCCATTAGTAATTTATGTACTATTTCAGGTAATACAATATTTAATAACACTGTTTCTGGAATAATTGTTGAGGCTAGTAATGAAAATACAATTAACTCTAATACAATTACTTATAATATAGAGGGTGTTTATCTAGTCGCTACGTCTAATAATAACAAGATATCTCAGAACACAATAAATCATAATACTAATTTTGGTGTTTATCTTTCCAGCAATTGTCAGTTTAATTTAATAGATGACAATAACATTGAAAACCATGATGTTGATGGAATTTTTCTGGATGATGCTTATAATAATACAGTTTCAAATAATAACATCAAGACTAATGGAGTATATGGAATAGAAGTAGTATTTTCCGATGATAATACTTTTTTAAAAAACACTGTTTTTAATAGTACCTCATATGGATTTGCTTTATTTCTCTCAAATGATAATGATATCAGTGAGAACATTGTTCATTTTAATTACGATAGTGGGATATATAACTTTCTTGGTACAGGGAATGTAATCGAGAAAAACACAGTATATGATAATGGTGGAGATGGTATTCTTTTAAACATTGGTTCAAATACCATTATAGAAGGAAATCAAGTTTATCAAAATAATCAAAGTGGCATTCACTTAAATAGTGTGAGTAGCGTTGCAGTACTAAAAAATAGTATTCATAACAATGATGAACATGGAATATTTTTGAGCGGCTCTAATAATAATTTAATAAGCCAAAATACTGCTAATGATAATCTACTAAATGGTATTCATTTAGAATCAAGTGACAATAACTTTATAACGTATAATACCGCCAATAACAACAATAATGGAACATATTTAGATACAAGCGATAATAATTTTATCATTGGAAATATCTTGCTTAATAATGGTCATTGTTACAATGAAACTAACAGCGCAGGTAATGCTTTTGAAGATAATGTATGCGTATCAACAGAAGCTGGAGAAATGGATCCATTTATCCTAGGGCTTATTATTGGCCTTGTCATAGGTTTTGGTGCTTTTGGAGTAGCAATTGCCGCCACAGTTTTCATTAGAAAGAAAAAGAGAAAAGATTAGAATTAGTTTTCAATCTTTATTTTAAATTTTTCAAATTTTTTTTTTATTTTTTGCCCACTACACCTACATATATAGATGTTTCATTCATTCCATCAATCTCTAATAACTGATTCAATTCATCATCATAAATTGCTCCAATAGTGCATGCACCTAAATCAAGAGCTTCAGCAACTAAATAAAGGTTTTGTCCAATATGCCCTGCATCTAAATAAATATATCGATAACATCTTTGTAAATATTTCCATTT